>CAVCDF010000026.1:0-6287 GCA_963600795.1 Anaerotignum sp.
GGACGGCTCCGCCTCCGGGGACGGAGGGGTGCTCTTCGGGTCGAAGAGGAGCGTTGACAACAGCTATTGATTGAGTGATCATGAATATTCTTGACACAATGAAGAGGATCGTCTCCCGGCACATCGCGGCCGAGGGGGCGGGAAGGCTCACCGGAGCGTGGGACGGCGGCACGCTGTCGCTGAAGGACGGCACCGTCATCGACCTTTCGAAGAAGGCCGGCAGGAAGAAGATGCAGAAGATAGTCATCGACCTGCAGCGGCAGACGGACGCGCTCGCCCAGCGCGACCTCGCAAGCTGGAGGCAGGCGCACCAGCTCGCCATCAACGTCAATTCGCCGAACAGGCAGAGGCTCTACGACATCTACAGGGACGTGGACCTCGACCTGCACCTGAGGGGCTGCATCGGTCAGCTCCAGGGGTTCGTGCTGTCGAAGGCGTTCAAGCTCACCAGACCCGGCGGGGAGGCCGACACGGACGCGCTCAAGTACCTCGAGACGGCCTGGTTCAAGCGGTTCGTCAAGTACGTCCTCCAGCAGCGCTACTGGGGACACTCCCTCATAGAGCTCGGAGACGTAACCGCGAAGGAAGACGGGACGATGACACTCAGCGGGGTGACGCTCATTCCCCGCAAGCACGTCGTGCCGGAGTACGGCAGGGTCACCGCCAACCCCGGAGGAGACTGGACGCAGGGCATCCCGTACCGCGAGAGGCCGTGGTCGGACTGGCTCGTGGAGGTCGGAGAACCCGACGACCTCGGGCTGTACCTCTCCGCCGCCATCCAGACCATACCGAAGAAATACGCCCTCGCCTTCTGGGACTCCTTCGCCGAGATGTTCGGCCTTCCTATAAGGATAGCCAAGACCGCCAGCAGGGACGAGAAGGACAAGGCGGCGCTCGGCAAGATGATGGAGACGATGGGGTCGAAGGCCTGGGCGGTGATCCCGTCCGAGGCCGAGATAGAGCTGAAGGAAAGTTCCAGGGGCGACGCCTACAACGTCTACGACAGGCGCATCGACAGGGCCAACTCCGAGATCTCCAAGCTCGTGCTGCTCGTCACGATGACCATCGAGGACGGCGCATCGCTCAGCCAGTCGCAGGTCCACTACAAGGTGCTGCAGAACCTCATCTACGAGATAGCGGACCTTGTCAAGGACACCGTCAACGACCAACTGCTCCCGAAGCTCGTGAACCTCGGCTTCCCACTCGCCGGGCTGCGCTTCGACTGGGACGACCCGGTCGACTACACGCCGGAGCAGCAGAAGGCGTTCGAGGAGATGATTCTGAACAACTTCGAGGTGGACGGCTCCTACTTCGCCGACAAGTACGGACTCCCCGTCGGGGAGCGCCGGGAGACAGGGTTCTCCGCCCCCGCCGTAGGGCAGGAGGTGAAGGAGGACGGGGTGACGCTCGCGAGGAGGGAGGAACGCCCTTTTTTCGACTGAGCCCCTCCGACTATGAGGGGCTGCACAGGAGGTACGGCCACATCCTGGGAGGACTGCGCCTTGGAAAGGATGACGACATCCCGGCCAAGGCCGCGGAGAGGCTCAGGGAATCATTCAAAGGGATGATGAAGGCCCTCTACAGCGAGGATGGGGCATCCCTGAGGATAGGGCTGATGGAGGACCCCGCCGTCACGGGGTTCATCGAGGAGCATTCGGGCATCCTCGACTCGGGATTCGCCGGGGTGGAGATGTCTGGCACGATGCGGTCGAGGCTGGAGGAGTCCGACTACATCTTCTCCGGACTGAAGACCTTCCACGAACTCAACGAGGCGTTCCCTTCGCTGCTCGACGAGGACGGCTCCAAAAAGCCGTTCGAACGGTTCCTGAACGACGTTCAAAAGGTGGACGAGACCTACAACCGCAACTACCTGCGGGCGGAGTACAACTTCGCCGGGGCCTCGGCCGAGATGGCCGCCAGATGGGAGAACTACGAGAAGGACGGTGACGAGTACTACCTCCAGTACAGGACGGCCGGCGACGACAAGGTGCGGCCGGAACACGCCGCCCTGAACGGCGTCACCCTCCCGGTGTCCGACCCCTTCTGGGACGAGTACTACCCGCCGAACGGGTGGAACTGCCGTTGCAACGTGGTCCAGGTGCTGAAGGACACGAACGCCCCTACCGACCGGGACGAAGCCTACAGGAGGGCGCAGAACGCACTCGGCAAGGACACCAAAGGAATGTTCCGCTTCAACTCCGGCAAGCAGGAGAAGACCTTCCCCGACTACAACCCGTACACAATCAGCAAGTGCACCACCTGCACCCGCAAACTCAACCTCGCCAAAGGCATTCCGGACAGCCAGCTCTGCGAGGCGTGCCTGCTCGTCAGGTCCTGCTATAACAATAAAGGCGAAACCTACAAAGTCGGCGATGGGCAGGTAACCATCAGTGAACTCGTCAACCGTGGAGACAGCGATTACGGCAAACTCGTCCAGGTTGCGGAGGAGTTCGCCAAAATGGGGAAAGAAGTCACACTGACGCCAAAGATGTCACGACCGCCAAAATTCAAGTATGAATGCATTTATGGCTCGCTTATGGGAACAAAGTTCGAGGGCAAATGCCCCGACCTTAATGTGGATGGCGATTGGTATGAACACGAAGGATTCACTACTGTTAATCCAAGAAATGCCTTCCGAAATATGCTTACCGACGGGCTAAGGCAGTCAAACAGAATAGTCGTCGATGAGCCGGAACTGAGCGAAGCATATATGAAACGAGTCGTCCATCATAGGCTGATGCAAGGACAGGATATTGAAGAAATATGGCTTAGGCGACATGATGGCAGCCTGAAAGCTCTATATAAAAAGTTTGAGGAATGATTACTCATCCCTCATTCTGGCGAGGAATCGGTAGTCATTAGCTACGGAATCCTCACCGCAAATATAGGAGTAATTTTCTAAAATGCAATATTATGAATCCAAAAAACAAGCAAGAATTCGACAGCTGGGCGACGGCTTTATGGCTGGCGCAGAAATGCCGCCAGAGCGACAAGCAGGCCGAGCAGGCTACAGACGGCGGCGATGACACTGCTGTGACGCAGAAGACGCTCGCGTCTGTCCTCGCCTCGGAAACCACCCTCGTGAATGAGTACGCGACCCTTGTAGGTTATCTCAAAGTGGTCGCCAGACTCTTTTATGTAACCTTCTTCCGTAAGAAACGTGATGGCTCTGTGCCAATCCTCCGGGGCATCTTTTTCATCCAGTAGAGCATCTCTGGACACTTTGCCTCCTTTGGATTCGTCTATCGATTTCAGCAAGAGGTCGAGTCTGGAACTGTCAAATTTGTCCATGATTTTTGAAAAATATTGTTGAAAGCAATCCGAAAGGGCCGTCATATGACGGCCTTTTTTTTTCTATTTCCGGCAAAGGTAACGAAAAATCACCGTTACTTCTGGTCCTTTCCTGACACGGACAAAACGGACGTCCCCCGCCGGCCTTCACAGGCGGACGGGGGACTAACCACATAATTAATAACACTGAAACTAAGATGAAAAAGAAGCCCGAAGGCTTGGGCCCTGCGCCCGGTGTCACCCGGATGGCGGAATTATCGTGTTATGTGTAAAGCTATAAAGAACAAGTTTAACTGGATCAAACGAATTTTGAGAAACTATCAAGTCAGTTATGAAAAGTCTCCGCCAGTGCCCGCATCGCTGCGGCCCCGCAGGGCTGGGGGAACGTCACCGCCGCCCCGGATATGTCAGTCGCCGCCGCACGGCAGCTCCCTTGCGTACCTCACTGTGTACACGTCTATGTCCTCCACGATGTCCTCGTGGTCGTGGTTCGTCATCGTCCTCGACAGGCTCAGGCTGTCGTAGCCCTCGCCGCAAAGGCCCTCGAGCCTCCCGTGGACGATGTCGGCGAGGTCGAGCGAACCCTCCCTCCGGAGGTCGCAAAAGCACCCGTCGTCCGCAGCCGCCCACTCCGTCACGATATGGACGTTCACCGTCCCCGAGCCCCGCCACGCCAGCACGTCCGGTCCGCACTTGACCTGCCTCCAGGTGATGTCGCCGAACTCGACGAACACCGCCGGAGTCGGCCACGAGCTCTCCTGCTCTATGAACTCCACGTTCCTGTTCCACAGGTCAACGTGCCTTATCTCCCCGACATCCGCCAGCCTTGTGGCGATGTCCCTGTACAGTTCTGTCCTGCCGCTCATTTCTCCAATTTTTTAAGATCTCCGAATATTCCGTTGACATAGGCCTCGATGTTCCGCTCGATGATCCCCGTCACCGCCGACTCCAGCTCCGGCGACAATCCAAGGAAGCGTCTCCTCGGGATGGTAACGCCCTCGCCGACCTTCTTCAGCGCCATCGCCTTCCAGAACTCCGCCTCGGCGCTCAGCCGCTCCTGCCTCTTGCTCCGGCTCAGCGAGCCGTCCTTGCGCCGCTTGAAGCCGCCCGCCGCCTTGTAGTACATCGCCCAGAAGAAGGACTTCATCTTCCTCGTCACCTTGATCACGCCCCCGTTGTTGTGGATGGCGGCGTAGGGAAGGGTCGAGTAGAAGGTGATGCTGTCCTCGTCCGAGCGGCTCATCACGCTGCGCCTCAGAGCGCCGGTCGAGATGAGGACGTGGCCGTCGCCCCGCACGGGGCTCGACCTGCGCCTCCACGCCTCGCCGAAGAAGGACTCCCGCTCGAAGTTGCGGTCGAACATCTGGGATGCCTCCACCCTGACGTCCCGCAGTATCTTGGCCTTGAGGTCTTTTGTGTCCGCTGCCGCCATAGTGTCAGTTGTCGCTGAAATCAAACAGACCCGGGGTGTCGTCCGGAAGGGCCTTGTCGGCGTCCATCGAGGACGTGAGGAGGTTGTAGAACGTCCTCTCGCTCACGGCGTACCTCGGGTAGACGAACCGCAGCCAGATCTCCCTGTTGGAAAGCCCGTCCTTGACGTGCTCCTCGTAGATCCTGTTGATGTCCGCCACCCTCTTGCGGTAGCTGAGGCCGCGCCTCTTCCTTGACCCCCCGTGTCTCATAAAATCATTATCTTGTGATAGTGTAACCCAAATCCACCTTGTACATCCGGTCGAGCACGTCCTGCACCACGCCCCGGAGCTCCGGCCTCTCGCTGAAGAGCCTTTCGAACAGCCCGCCCAGCCTGTGGGCCGAGCCGTCGAGCGTGATGAAGCCTCCGCCCTCTCCGTCCACCAGATGGGTCAGGCTCGCCGCCCTCTGGCGTTCCGGCAGGCTGGCGTTCGCCCTGACCTCGATGTCGAGCGCCTCGGCGGCGAGGGCGATGCGCCTCGCGCTCGCCTCCCTGAACATTTCGTCTATGTCCACCTTTCTCATGTCCGGCGCCCTTTAGGATTCAGTCATTCCGAGAGGTATGGCCTCCCACCCGTTGGTCGACACGTCCCTGCGCCACGCCCTGAGGAACGTCCTCGAGGCCGTGGGCCTGTAGGCCTCCTCGATGATGCGCACGCCCTCGATGAAGGCCTCCGCGCCCGTCTCGTCAGCTATCTTGCGCAGCTGCACGATGCGCTGGGCCTTGAGCGTGCCCTTGCCGTCCTTCGCCAGCAGCCTCATCACCATCGACACCAGAGCCTGCGACTTCTCGTCCGTGGCGAGGCTGGCGATGTAGTCCCTGATCATCGAGATGCCCGTCTCCGCCGTGTCGAGGTAGTCGTCGTTGAGATACTGTCCGATGCAGATCTTCATCCTGCCGTCAGAGGTGGTGAAGGTGTGCGAGAAGTTGGCCATAGCCTCGCCCTTCTTCTCCTTGTACATCTCGCCCTTCAGGGCGATGATGGTCTGGAAGTTCTCCAGCACCGTCTTCTTGACCTGCGAGATGTTCTCCGACACGCCGAGCAACTCGGTGACCGCCGCGCTGACCTCGCTGTCCACCAGGTCGGTGTACTCCTGCCTCTGCCTGCGGGCGGCCTCGTCCCGCTCCGCCTTCGCCTTCGCCTCGCGGAAGGCCCTGAACTCCTCGAGCTCGTCGGCGGTCATGCTGACCTGCCTTGTGTTTTCACTTTCCATAAATGTGATCTTTTGAAGTTGATTATTGAATTATATAATTATTGAATATCCTAACTCACCACGGCGTTCCTGCGCACCGGCATCCACACGGCCGCCTTCAACGCCGCCCGCTCCGTCTCCGCCTTCTTCTTCCGGAGCATCGCCTCCAGCTTCGGCAGCATCGACCGCAGCTCCTCCGCCGTGAGCCTGCCGAACGGCTTGCCAGCTATCCTCGGGGACGAGCAGAAGGCGTTCACCGCCGGCCAGTCGGTGGTGTCCACCCCGAGCTTCTGAAGCCTCGACAGCACCGCCGAGCGGCGTTTCCTCAGCTC
>CAVCDF010000027.1:0-2188 GCA_963600795.1 Anaerotignum sp.
GTAGTGCATATTGTTCTCGGCACCTGCATCGATGACCATCAGTTTGCCAGGCTCTATCACCTTGTCGTGAAGGTGGTTGTGAAGAGTCTCGCCGTGCTGCGTCAGAATCGTGGCGAAGGAAGGTCCCCAACCTTTGGCGAGGGTCACGCCCTCCATCCTGCCGACAACCTCCTGCTCGACAATGCCAACTTTGACGTGCCTGCGGGCAAGAGTGTGCATAATCTGGCCCAGTTCTCCCGCATCGTCGATCTGTTCAATCTCGCACTGCTCCTTGACTAGTCTCATCGAGATGACGGCCTGCACAAGTTCCTTGGAGGCGTGCTTGCCGCAGTTTTCATCTATCGGAGCCACCTGCGAGACTTCCTCGGCGGAGATTCCGACAAGAGCCGCCAGCTTCATCGTGTTGTAGTATCTGCTAGGAGGCAGGAAATGGATGTTCCGTCCGGTCGCAAGCGCCTTCGTGACGGCTATGTTCAGAGAGCCGTAGGATGCGGACCTGGAGATTCCGACCTCCGCGGCCTTGGACGCAACTGAAGGCTGCGGTCCCATCCAGATTATGTCCCCGATCTCAACGTCATCGGCATAGAGCGTCTCTTCGCCGCTGTCCAGATCGAGCACGGCGGCCATACGCGGCTCATCCAGGCCGAAATAGTAAAGCCAGGAAGAATCCTGACGGAATTTGTAAGCGTTGTCCTTGTACTGCGCGGCAGCCTCGACGTTGCCGACGAACAGAGCGATTCCGCGCTTGCCTTGAGGAGCTGTCTGAGCCATTTTCTCCATCAGGGTGCGCCGCCTTGCGATGTAGATTTCCTTTGCGAACATATTCTTCAGGTTTAGACGTTGTTGAAAAAGAATCCCGCACTGATTTCCGCAGCGCCCGTCAGTTCCACAAGCGGGACCGCGGGCAGCGGAGGGGATATACAAATATACGAATTTTGAAAGCAGTTTGTACGTTTTTGAAAAGAATTCCCGGACTACCGTTTTTTGGCGCATCACGGAAAATTGTCTAACTTTGATTTTCAAAGCGCACGGCGCCTTGCAATTTCAAGTTATTTCGGTAAGTTATATGATAGGTTCACTTCTGGTTACAGTCCTGCTCGCAGGATCGCCGCTGAAACTGAGCGGAGACAACATTCCCCAGATAGTCAAGGAATTGACAAACGAAGAAAAAGCCGCGCTGATTGTCGGCTGCAATTCCACCGCATTTGACGGTGTGGGCTACACCACCCTCGGAGTCAAGGGGGCGGCCGGTGTGACGCATCCGATCGAGAGGCTGGGCATTCCGTCCATCGTCTTCGCCGACGGCCCTGCCGGAGTCAGAATCGACGACCAGCCTTGCACGAAATTCCCTATCGGCACATCCCTCGCTTCCACCTGGAACCCGGAGATTGTCGAGGAGGTGGGCGAGGCCATCGGCAACGAGGCTCTTGAATATGGCATCGACGTGATGCTCGCGCCCGGTGTGAACATCCAGCGCAACCCGCTATGCGGCAGAAACTTTGAATATTATTCCGAAGACCCGGTGCTGGCGGGCAAAATCGCCGCAGGCTACATCCGCGGAGTCCAGAGCCAGGGCATCGGCACATCGCTCAAGCATTTCGCGGCCAACAACCAGGAAATGAACAGGCTCTACCTCGATGTCCGGGTGGCCCGCAGGGCGCTCAGGGAACTGTATCTGAGGAACTTCGAGATAGCCATAGCCGAAAGCGACCCGTGGACGATAATGACCTCCTACAACTATCTGAACGGCACGTTCACCTCCGAGAACCACGACCTCGCGACCGGAGTTCTCAGGAACGACTGGGGCTACAAGGGTATGGTGGTCACCGACTGGGCCGCCGGTCAGTTCTCGGACAAGATGGTCTCAAGCGGCAACGACCACATCCAGCCAGGCACGGACGAACACTATAACAGACTCGTAAAGATGATGGCGGACGGCTCGATGCCGATGGCCGATGTCGACACGGCTGTGACAAGGATCCTCAAACTCATCGTAAAATGCCCGAAATTCAGGGGTTATGAATATTCCAACAAGCCTGATTCAGAGCATAACGCCGCGGTGGCCCGCAAGGCTGCGGCCGAGGGAATCGTCCTGCTGAAGAACGAGTCCGGGGCTCTGCCGCTGGCCAAGGCATCCAAGATAGCCCTGTGATGAACTCGTAGGAAGCCACGCCGAACAGGGCTATCT
>CAVCDF010000028.1:0-5742 GCA_963600795.1 Anaerotignum sp.
TAAGAAATAGCGCATCGGTCAGGTTCAAGTCCCCGATACGGGCTATGGCCGAAGCCATCTCCGGACTGACCGAATCCTGGGATATTCCCTGAACGGCCCACAGAATCGAAGCGCTCATCATCCAGTAACACCCCCATATCAAAGCCGTAAGAAGGAAGAATCTCCAGGCCCCCTTCATCCTGATGCAGCTGATGAAGCCTTCACCGATGCCCTTGCAGAATCCGCCTATCTTTCCGAGCGGTTTCCATTTGTCCGCGAAAAGGATTGCGCAAAGGACGAATGCAAAACACGCCAGAACAACGGCAGCGAATACGATCATCTTCCCGGAGCTGAGACCACCTGCAGCGGCTCCGAAAATCTTTTCTGAGAAGAATCCGCCGAACCTGTTCCAGGTGAAGAGAAGAAACACCGCAAGGAGCAGAAACATCGCCAGCAGGTCAGCGGAGCGTTCCATAGCGGCGGTCCCCAGCACCTTGTCGTAGGATGCCAGCCTGCGGGAGTCCTTTTCCGATGATTCCCTGGCAGAATGTGCAGTGATGTAGCCACAGCGTACAAATTCCCCTACTCTCGGCAGAACAAGGTTGACTATGTAACTGATGTTGACCGCATTGAAACAGGTGAGCCGGGAAGTGCGCCAATCAATCGGAAGGAGAAGCTCTCTCCAGCGCAAGGCTCTGAACCAGAAGGCAAGCAGACCGAGAAGCATCGAAAGGATTACATATTCCCAACGGCAAGCCTTCAACCCTGCGGCGAAATCCTGCCAGCTCACGCCCCGGAAGGAGAAGTAGAGCAGGAAAGCGGCCAACAAAATGGAAATGCCGTATTTGAGAATATTCCCGACCTTCTTGTTCATAGGTTACAAATTTAATCAAATAATCGTTAACTTTGCGTTTTGACCGCACATTTGAAAGTAGATTTGACAAGATGGAAACAGGAAACGCCACAAAATCAATTTTAGGGATCGGAAACGCTCTGACGGACATTCTGGCCGTCTTTCCGGACGAGACGATGTTGCGCGAATACCACCTTCCTCCGGGAAGCATGCAGCACGTGGACCTCGAGACGGGCGACCGGATCTGGTCCAAGCTCAAGGAAGTGGGAGTGAAATACGTACCCGGCGGCTCGGCGGCCAACACAATCACCTGCACATCGATCTTCGGGATGCCTTCAGGCTTCATCGGAAAGATCGGCAACGATGAACTCGGCCATCTGTACAAGAGCACTCTCGAACAGTACGGAGTCAAGACAACCCTCCTGAACGGAACCAAGGGCTCGGGCAGGGCCATGTGCTTCATCACGGGAGCGAACGCCGAAAGGACTTTCGCCGACTATATGGGAGCGGCGCTGGAACTTGTGCCGGAAGATCTTAAGCCTGAATATTTCCAGGGCTACGACTACTTCCACATAGAAGGCTATCTTGTGCAGAACCAAGACCTTATCCGCCGTGCGGTGCAGATGGCGAAGGAAGCCGGCTGCAAGATTTCCATCGACATGGCATCGTACAACGTCGTGGAGTCCAACGAAGCCTTCTTCCACAACCTCGTGGACAGGTACGTGGACATAGTGTTCGCCAACGAGAGCGAGGCCAGGGCTTTCACCAAGATGGAGCCGAGGGAAGCGCTGGACGCGCTTGCAAGCCAATGCGAGATAGCCGTCGTGAAAGTCGGCAAGGACGGCTCGATGGTGAAGATGGGCGACGAATATCACTTCATCGACGCCTGGCCGGCGGCAACGGTCGACGCCACCGGTGCCGGCGACACCTATGCGGCAGGTTTCCTCTACGCGCATTCGCTTGGAATGCCGCTGAAAGTCTGCGGCGAAATCGGCTCGATTATTGCGGCGAAAGTCGTCGAAGTTGTCGGCACCAAGATTGACGTTCCGAGATGGAAGGACGCAAAACAGGAAATCCGCAGGCTGATAGCCTCAGTAAATCAGTAGAAATATGATAGAATTCATAAAGGGCCTGTTCCGTAAGACAAGCCTGAAAAAACACTCAAGCACGGTTCCGACAGAGATTCTTCCTCTCGGGAAAATCCGTTCGTACGTTGCGATAATCGATGTGGAAGACAATTCTTTCGATGCATGCAAGACAGCTATAATGAACTACTTCCGGTCACTTGACATCAAGGGCAGCGTGTTCTTCCAGGATTTCCGCAAGATCGGCAACGAAGACAGGCTGATCACCAGCATCCAGACCACGATCACCAGAAAGGACCTGGACTGGATCGGCAGACCGAACAAGTACAAGATGAACATCCTGGAAGAACAGAATCCTGACCTGTTCATCTCGCTGATCAAGGAGCCTGACTTTGCCATTGAATATATGGCCAGGACATCCAAGGCCCGCTTCAAGATCGGAAGGCAGCAGCTGGAAGGCAATCTGTTCGACATCGTCATCAGCGATCCTGCCGGAAAGGAAGTTTCGCAGCTGGACTGCTTCACGGCAATCAAAAGCTATCTCAACAAAATCCAATAAAGAAACAGACCTATGACAAACATCGTCAAGAACATCGTAATCGCTCTCAAAGGGTTTGCGATGGGTGCGGCCAATGTCATTCCGGGCGTGTCCGGAGGCACAATCGCCCTGCTCACGGGCATATTCAATGAACTCATCGAGGCGCTGAACGCCGTTCTGTCGCCGAGTTCGTGGAAACTGGTACTGCAGGGAAGATTCAAGGAATTCTGGCAGACCGTCCACGGGACTTTCCTGCTCTGGCTCGCCGCCGGCGTGCTGGTGAGCGTGTTCTCGCTCGCAAAGGTGATGGAATATGTGCTCGCCTACCATCCGATCCAGACCTGGGCGTTCTTCTTCGGGCTGATCATCGTGTCAGCCGTCTATATGCTCTGCGACATCAAAAAATGGAAGGCGGCAGACTGCTTCTGGCTGGTCTTCGGAATCATCCTGGGTGCGGTGATCTGCCTTCTCTCCCCTACTCAGACCACGGATGCGACCTGGTTCATCCTCGTCTGCGGAGCAATCGCCATCTGCACAATGATCCTTCCGGGGATATCCGGGAGCTTCATCCTCGTCCTGCTTGGCAAGTATGAGTTCATAATGAGCGCGCTCAGCGAACTGAACTGGCCTGTGCTGTTCGTGTTCGCCCTCGGATGCCTGCTTGGACTTGCGGCATTCTCGAAATTCCTGCACTGGCTGATAGGCCACTACGAGAGGCCGACTCTGATTACCCTGATAGGTTTCACGCTCGGTTCTCTGGTGAAGGTCTGGCCGTGGAGCGACAAGGCCAGCCTGCTGACGGCCCAGCTGATGCGCGGCGGACAGACCGCCGAACAGGCCGAGGCACAGGTGAGCGCTCTCAGTTCTGTAGCCACCATCGATCCTCAGATAGGCAGCGCCATCCTCTGGATGGTTCTCGGCGCAGTCCTCGTCATCGTCCTCGAATGGATCGGCCACAGATCCTCCGCAAAATCCGGAGAAACCGCTGCCGAATAAGCATCCGGACAATTACGGGAAGCGAACCGATTCCGAATAATCGAAAGAGAGGGACACCGGAAAATCCGATGTCCCTCTCTTTTGAGTGATTCCGTAGGGATTCGAACCCTAGACCCACAGATTAGAAATCTGTTGCTCTATCCAGCTGAGCTACGGAACCATTCCCCGTCTGAAACTCAGAACGGACTGCAAATATACGGATTTTTCCCGAAATCAAGCATATTCGGAACAAATTCCGATATTTCTCCGTCAGAAAATCAGATTGGAGAGGAAGATTATGATGACGGCGACGGGGGCGAGGTAGCGGATCAGAAAATAGATGACAGGGAAAAACTTCGCGTTCTTCGTGCCGCCGTTAGTGATCTCGTCACGGACATCCTCGCGCTTCATCTTCCAGCCGACGAAAAGGACGACCAGCAAGGCACCGAACGTCAGCAGGAAGTTGGACGAGAAAGCGTCTATCATTCCGAACGCCTTGATGGAGAAGACGCTGACCAGACCCAGAACCCAGGCCAGAGCGAACACCGCCAGACAAGCCCAGCCTCTCTTGAAACCCTTTTCCTCGACCAGGTAAGCCACGCCGACCTCTATCAGCGACACGCTAGAGGTCATCGCGGCGACGATCACGGTCAGGAAAAACGAAGCCGACACGATGACGCTGAGCGCAGGCGAAGTCTCTCCGATGTGTTCGAACACTCCCGGAAGTGTCTCGAAAATCAGACCCGGACCGGCACTCGGCTCCACGCCCGAAGCGAAGACGGCCGGCATAATCGCGAATCCGGCCAGAATCGCGAACATCAGGTCGGCCACGGCTGTCCCCGCCCCGGAGACCAGCAGATTCTCTTCCCGGCTGACGTAGGATGAATATGTCAGCACGATTCCCATTCCCAGCGACAGGGAGTAGAAGCTCTGGCCAAGGGCGAAGGCGAATGTCTTCGCCGTGATCTTGGAGAGGTCCGGCCGGACAAGATATTCAACACCCTTCTCCGCTCCCGGCATATTCAATGAATATATCATTATCAGCACTATGAGGACGAAGAGGGCGGGAATGGAGAACTTGCTGAACTTCTCGATTCCGCTCTTTACTCCGAATGCCACTATGATGCTTGATATTCCGAGAAATATCGTATTGAACACCAGCGCTTTGAAACCCGAAGGAACGAAACTGCCGAAATCAAGGCTGAACGACTTGCAGAAGTATTCCACTGACCACCCGCCCACGATGCTGTAGTAGGAGACGATGATCATCGGGATGATGACCGAAAGGTAGCCGAGAATCTGCCAGCCCGACTTGGGCGCAAGGATGTTCATCGCGCCTATCGCGTTGGAGCGGCTTCTTCGCCCGATAACCGTTTCTGCGAGGAAGATAGGAAGCGAAAGGATGAAGGAGCAGAGGATGTAGATGAGGATGAATGCCGCACCGCCATATTCCCCGACCATATAGGGGAATCTCCAGATGTTGCCGAGCCCGATCGCGGAGCCGGCGAACGCCATGATCACGGCAGCCCTGCTGCCGAAGTTCTCTCTTTCAGACATTTGTACAGTTCGTTTTTAGTCGGCAGGTTTCCCTGCATGTTCATTGATCCGGAGCCTTATGGGGGATTGACGGCATCCGGACCGGATAAGGCAGTCAGGCTTTGCGGCGCCTGTAGACCGTGAATTCGTAGCCGTAGCCGGTCTCAGGATCAGTTGCGGCAGGTTCGCAGGATTCCACTTCCCAGATTGCGGGGTCAATCACGGGGAAGAAGGTGTCCGCGCCTTCAATGACGGTGCGGACGTGAGTGACGTAGAGCTTGTCGGCTGTCGGAAGAGCCTGGCGGTAAGTCTCGCCGCCGCCCATCACGAAGACTTTCACATTTTCCTCCCGATGGTCCTCCGCAATCAAGGAATATGCGTCCTCAAGATTTCCGGCCACTTTCACGCCTTCCGGCCTGTCGGGCCACGGGAAGATTGATATGACAACATTGTCCCGCTTGGGGAGCGGTCTTCCGCCTATCGACTTGAATGTCATATAGCCCATCACGACAGGACAACCGGTGGTCGTCCGTCTGAAATATTTCATGTCTTCCGCGATGTGCCACAGCAGAGCGTTGTCCTTTCCGATCGCCCTGTTGTCAGCAATCGCAACAATCAAGCATTTTTCCATCTTCTGAAGCGGTTCCGGGACTGTCCGGAACTCGATTTTGTAAAGATAGAGACAATCACCGAAAAAACAAACCTGAGTGCAGGATTTTTCGGGTCACTTGCAAACTTCCGTGTGAGATTACCCGAAGATTTTGCTTAGTCTGAAC
>CAVCDF010000029.1:0-28497 GCA_963600795.1 Anaerotignum sp.
CACCGGGATGGAGCGAGACCGGAGGCCCGTGGGTGAAGGACGAGGACGGAATGAAGAAACTCGTCTGGAGGCAGTTCGACATCCAAGGCGGCAAGAAAGTGAGCGTGGAGCTTCCTGAAGGCTTCGCGACCACAGGCCAGTTCCAGGATTTCGCATATTCCTCCGACGCTGTCTCACAGGTCTTCTACAAGAAGAAGTTCTACAAGGACATCGCCGTGGTGGGTGTCAAGCTCTGCGACGCCGACCTTGACATCAAGGCTCTCGGCCCTAAGGTCACATCAAGCGGCTGCGCCCTCTCCAGCGAGGAACTGTTCGACGCTCTCAACAACGACAGCGTCGGGAATTTCGTAAACATCGACCCTGACAAGGACGGCCGCACCTGGGTGCAGTACGAGTTCAGCGAGCCGCTGACCATAAAGTCGGTGGTCGTGGCCGAACTCAGGCTGGACGACTCGCAGTACAATCAGACGAGAGAACTGCTCGTCAGCGATGACGGTGTGAATTTCAAAACCATCGGACTCAGCTACCAGGCCACGGAACAGAAGACCTATTCGTTCCCGGGCATCACGGGCAAATACTTCAGAATCGCCCTGAGAGACAACAAGTACAGCAAGAAGGCACGCTTCGGCCTTTCCCAGTTCATCCTCTCTACCGTGTCAAGGATCCAGCTCGCAGGTGACAAGGCCGGCAACAATTTCTACCGTCTGCTCTGGCTTGAAGACACACCTTACTCCAACGTGGCCGCCAAGCTCGACGACGTGGTCGACCTGACGGACAAGGTCAAGGACGGAAAACTTGAATGGGAAGCACCGGAAGGCAGATGGAGAATCTTCCGCTTCGGCTACAGCCTGACCGGCAAGACCAACCACCCGGCCTCGCTTGAAGCCACCGGACTCGAGGTCGACAAGCTCGACCCTGACGCCATCAAGGAATATTACAAGAACTATCTGCAGACCTACATCGACGCCACAGGCGGCCGCCTCGGCAAGCACGGCATCGAGTACCTGCTCACTGACAGTTACGAGGCCGGGGGCCAGACGTGGACTGGGAATATGATAGCCGAGTTCAAGGCCAGGAAAGGCTACGACCTCGTGAAATGGATGCCGGCTCTCACTGGTATGATTCTCGATGATTCCGAGGCCACGGAGCGCTTCCTCTTCGACTGGAGACGCACTATAGGCGACATGATCACCGAGTATCACTACGACCTCCAGAACGAGATCCTCAAGCCATACGGGATGAAGCGCTACACCGAGAGCCACGAAAATTTCAGGGCTCTCCTCGCCGACGGAATGGACTGCAAGAAACTTGCGGACATCCCGATGTCAGCGTTCTGGATGGGCTACAACTCTGGGACCATATTCACTCCAAGATTCGAGGCCGACATCAGGGAATCCGCCTCCGTGGCGCACATCTACGGCCAGAACATCGTGGCCGCCGAGTCCTTCACCTCCGACGGTCCGAGGGACGGTGCCTGGGTCTTCTCCCCTGCCGTCCTTAAACCTACCGCCGACGCGGCTATTGCCTCCGGACTTAACCGCTTCGTGATCCACACCTCGCCTCACCAGCCTGTCGACGACAAAGTTCCGGGACTCGGACTCGGCAAATGGGGCCAGTGGTTCGACCGTCACCAGACCTGGGCCGACCAGGCTAAGGCCTGGACAGACTATCTCTCGCGCACCTGCGACCTGCTCCAGCAGGGCAGATTCGTGGCCGACATAGCCTACTACTACGGCGAGGACAACAACACGACCGGCCTCTTCCTCAAAAAAGGCCCGGTCATCGCCTACGGCTACAATTACGACTACTTCAACCCGACCGTGCTTCTTGAACTCGCGAAGGCCGAGAACGGCAAGATCACCGTTCCGACCGGAATGACCTACAGCGTGCTTATGCTGGACGCCAATGTCAAGCATATGTCCATCGAGGTTCTGCGCAAGATCAAGGAATTCGCCGACGCGGGCATCGTCATCTGCGGCGAGAAGCCGCTCAGACTCGCCAGCAACACCGGCACAGAAGAGGAGTTCAAGGCCCTTGTGGACGACATCTGGAACTCCGGCCGCAAGAACGTGACCGTCAAGGTCCCTGTCGGCAAGGTTCTGGCCTCCGCAGGCGTGGCTCCGGACTTCAGCATCGGCAAGGAAGACCAGTCCGTCAAGTTCGTCCACAGGACTCTCAAGGACGGCGAGATCTACTGGATCACCAACCTTTCAAAGGAGACCAAGGACATCACGGCGTCCTTCAGGACAGCAGGCCGCAAGCCTGTCATCTGGCACGCCGAGGACGCTTCCACCGAGCCTGCGGCCTACGAGATCGCAGACGGAAGGACAAACGTGAAACTCAGCCTCACCCAGCACCAGTCCGTCTTCGTGATGTTCCTCGACAAAACCGAGGAGACCAAGTTCTCGCTGCCTGAGAAGACTTCCAGTGTCATCGCTGAGGTTTCCGGTCCTTGGAAGGTAGACTTCCAGGAGAAGCGCGGCGCACCGGCCGAGGCGACTTTCGAGACGCTCGCCTCCCTCACTGAAAGCGAGGACAGCGGCATCAAGTACTTCTCCGGCGCGGCCACCTACACCAACACCTTCGAGCTCAAGAAGAAGGCCATCAAGGCCAACGAGACCTTCATCCTTGACCTCGGCGACGTGAAGGACCTCGCGGAAGTCACCGTGAACGGGAAGAATCTCGGTGTGTTCTGGAACGCTCCTTTCAAGGTGGACATCACCTCTGCGGTGAAGAAAGGCACGAACACAATCGAAGTCAAGGTTGTGAATATGTGGCATAACCGCCTTGTTGGAGATGTGCAGCCGGGCGTGACCGAGAAGGTCACCTACTCCTACAGGCAGTTCTTCGAGGCAGACGAGCCTCTGCTCCCTGCCGGCCTTCTCGGCCCTGTGCATGTTATCGGAGCCAGAACCAATAATTAACACATAAGATAAATGAAAATCAACAGGTTAATCGCTGCGGCGCTGGCCGTTGCCGTATGTCTTACGGCATCGGCCAGAAAGCCGAAGACCCCTGTGCTGAAATTCAGCGCAGACGGAGAATTCAAGATTCTCCAGTTCACTGACACCCATCTGAAACCCGCCCACGAAAGCACGCATCTGGTCTGGGAAAACCTGCGGGAAGCGATTCTCGCCGAAAAGCCAGACCTCATTATGATGACAGGCGACCAGATCTTCACGAAACCGGCAGTGGAGAACTACAGGATTCTTCTCGACACTCTGGACAAATTCGGCATTCCCTACGGAATAACTTTCGGCAACCACGACAAGGAATTCGGCTGCACGAATGCCAAACTTCTCAAGGAAGCGATGTCGCACAGGCTCTGCCTTACCACCGACGCTCCGGGAATCCACGGAGAGGGCAACTGCTTCTTCGAGGTCAAGTCCGGTTCGGCGGACACGACGGCGGCAGTCATCTGGAGCTTTGACACCGGGACCGAGTCAACGATGTCAAGAAAAGCCTACAAGGACTTCGACTACAGCTACATCTATTCCGACCAGGTCGAATGGTACGGAAAAGAAAGCCGCGCAATCACGGAGGCGCACGGCGGGAAGCCGCTGCCTGCGGTTGCGTTCCTGCATATTCCTTTGCCTGAATATTCCTACGCTCTCCGCGAGAATATGGAATACAGGTCCTACGGCACCCACAGGGAAAGCGTATGCTGCTCGCACTTCAACTCCGGAATCTTCTGCAAGATGGTTGAATGCGGAGACGTCATGGCAGTGTTCTGCGGACACGACCACGACAACGATTTCTCTGTCGGCTACTACGGGATAATGCTCGCCTACGGGCGCTACAGCGGAGCGAACACCGTCTACAACAGTCTTGGTCTCAACGGATGCCGCGTGATAAAGCTCCACGAAGGCAGCAGGACTCTCGATTCATACCTGAGGCTCAGAGGTGGCTACATAAAGGACACTACACACTATCCTGAAGACTATCAGGACTAGTCCGCAAAACCGGCCGGAAGCGGCCGGAAGAAAGAAAGGCGGCCGGAAGTCAGATTGACTTCCGGCCGCTTTCAATTATGGGTCACGGTCAAAGGACCGTTCCGGGATTATTCAGCCTTGCCGTTTGAACCGAGCACGTCAACGATCTTGTGCTCATAGAGCTTTCTCATCTCATCGCGGGCAGGTCCGAGGTACTTTCTCGGATCGAACTCGCCCGGCTTCTCGTTGAAGACCTTGCGGACGGCGGCGGTCATCGCGAGACGGCTGTCGGAGTCGATGTTGATCTTGCAGACGGCGCTCTTGGCGGCCTCGCGGAGCTGCTCCTCAGGGATACCTACCGCATCAGGAAGTTTTCCGCCGTTGGCGTTGATGATGTCAACATACTCCTGAGGAACTGAAGACGATCCGTGGAGAACGATAGGGAATCCAGGAAGCTTCTTCTCAACCTCGTGAAGAACGTCGAATGCAAGTGGCGGAGGTACGAGACGGCCGGTCTTAGGGTCTCTGGTGCACTGCTCCGGCTTGAACTTGTAAGCGCCGTGGGAAGTGCCGATGGAGATGGCAAGGGAATCGCAGCCCGTGCGGGTGGCGAAGTCGATGACCTCCTCAGGCTTGGTGTAATGAGACTCTTCAGCGGCGACCTCATCCTCGACACCTGCGAGAACGCCGAGCTCAGCCTCAACTGTAACATCATACTGATGAGCATATTCCACAACCTTCTTGGTGAGAGCGATGTTGTCCTCATAAGGAAGGGCGGAACCGTCGATCATAACGGAAGAGAAGCCCATATCGACGCAGCTCTTGCAAAGCTCGAAGCTGTCGCCGTGGTCGAGATGGAGAACAATCTGAGGATGCTCCCATCCGAGTTCCTTGGCGTACTGGACAGCGCCTTCAGCCATATAACGGAGAAGGGTCTGGTTGGCATAGTTGCGGGCGCCCTTGGAGACCTGAAGGATTACAGGTGACTTCTGTGCGGCAGAGGCCTGGATGATGGCCTGAAGCTGCTCCATATTGTTGAAGTTGAACGCAGGAATTGCATACCCGCCCTTTACGGCCTTAGCGAACATCTCTCTGGTGTTGACCAGGCCAAGATCTTTGTATGATACCATATTCTATAAAAATTAGAAATTTTCGCAATCGGTTTTCCAGGCTGCTTCAGCCTTCAAATGTTGTGCAAATTTACTTTAAATTTTATGAAAAATTTGTAATTTTGTGATATTAATCGTTTAATAATCAGAACTTCTTAAGATGACGATAGGAGATGATTTCAAAATAGTCAGCGACGTCACCGCTGACGGAGTCAGGCACATCACAGCAGTGCCGAGCGCAATCGTGTGCTCGATGCAGATTGACTTCGACCTCGTTGACGGAAAGATCCACAACCTCCGCTACATCAAGGGATGCAACGGCAACCTTCAGGCGATCGGAAGGCTTCTTGAAGGAATGGAGGCTGAAAGGGCGATAGACATTCTGGCAGGAGTCGACTGCCACGGCAAAGGGACTTCGTGTTCCGACCAGCTGACAAGGATTCTCAGGAAGGCGATAGGCTGATTCCCCGCCAGGAAATACCCGGGCTCCCCCGTCAGAACTTCCCGGTGAAGGAGACATAGCGCCTCCTGACCGTTCCGTGTCCGGACACTTCAACGATGAACGGCATCGAGGAAAGGTCGAACGTGTCGAGAAGGAGTTTGCCGAGATCCGGATCCGAGGCAAGAATTCCGTCCACATCCACATCGAGAACCCTCAGTCCGAGAGAATCGGCGGCGGCAAGTTCACGGCGGCAGACAGGACAGCCACGGGAATGGAATATTATGAAGCCTCCGCGCCTGCGGAGAGCGTTCCATCCGGCGATTTCTTTCATCTTCGGGATTCTGGACCCGACAGGAGTCCTGGAAAGCAGTTCGTTCATCATCCTGGCCAGGCCGACCACCTTGAGGGTGTCGTCTGCAGTGTTCCATATCTCAGGTCTGGAGAGGACATATTCATTCATAAAGGCTGCCGTGCCTTCCCTGCAGCCCTCGTCGCGCCGGGAGAGGAGCCAGTAGAGCAGGTCACCCTCGAGATGCTTGAACGTCAGCGTGTCGCCCAGACCGAGAGTGCGGCTCCCGATGACAGAAGCCACTTCGGAAACGTTGCCGGGAGAGATTGGAGCATAGGCGGAGAAAAGCGTGTCCATCAGAGCGGCCGAGGAGCGGCCGCCGTATTCATAGTCACGGTCCGAGAATATGCTTCCCAACATTCTGCAGAGGGCCTCGGTGTCCAGTCCGCGGCCTATGACCGTTCCCTGCGGATCTACGAGGAACATTTTAGGAGTCTGCAGCACTCCGTATTTCATCTGATAGTCCGACGAGATGTCCGGGTCCCAGACGTTGAAAGTCCTGACGGCACGCGCATTGAGGTTGAAACGCGTCTCCCGCCACTCCTTCCAGCTTTCAGGCTCCGAGCCGGTGTAGACGGCGTAAACGTCGACCGGCCAGTCGGCCGAATCCAGTCCGGACTTCAGCAGGG
The DNA here is from genome assembly GCA_963600795.1 of Anaerotignum sp. Lineage (GTDB taxonomy): Bacteria > Bacteroidota > Bacteroidia > Bacteroidales > UBA932 > Cryptobacteroides. The sequence goes on from CAVCDF010000029.1 coordinate 6,462, forward strand.
AACTTTCAAGACGGCATTTGGAGCATCCGGTGTCGTAGAAGAAAAGTACCCGGTAGCGGAAGGAGACTCCGCCGAACTCGACCGTGTCACCCTGCGGATCCGGCATTCTCAGTTCCGGAGCGGGTTCTCCGATAAGAGACCGGCGGTTGAAGTCGGCGAACATCTTCGCCCTCAGGAGTATGTCGTCTCCGCCCATGCTGACCAGACCGGTAGCGAACCAGGTGTCCGTCAGATGGACGGCCACCGCCTCGTCTCCCATAAGACTGGAATCGAGATAGTGAGTGTAGGCCTTCAGTGCGATGTGCTGTCTAAGGAGAGAATCGCCGGCGGAACCGATGAGCAGGTCGCATTCTTCGTTCTTGACCCCGACGGGCTGGGTTTCCAGCGTGCGGAAATATTCATCGAGCTTCGAGTCAAGCGCCTTGAGCGCTGAAGGGTCGATCTGGGCCCATCCCCTTAAAGGGATGAGCAGAGCGGCCGTCAGGAATATTACCGCGAACCTTTTCATCTGACTTCGGGAAGAACGACCCCGGCAGGGATGAACTGAGACAGGTCGCCGCGGTGACGGATCACGTCCCGCACGGCCGAAGAAGATATGTGGGAATATTCCTGGGCGGTCGGGATGATCAGCGTGTCGACCTCCGGAGCGAGATGGCGGTTGGCGTCGGCGGTGGCCTGCTCGTTGTCGAAGTCGGTCATGTTCCGCACTCCCCTGACGATGTGCCGGATTCCGAGTTCGCGGCATATGTCCACGGTGAGGTTCTCGTAATGGATTATCTTCACTCCTTCCATCCCCGCCGTGGCCTGACGGATGATGTCCTCACGCTGCTCCATCGTGAAGAAGCCGCGCTTGTCCTGGTTTATCCCCACCGCGACCACCACTTCGTCGAAGATGGTAAGGGCCCGGCAGAGGATGTTCAGATGACCCGCCGTGAACGGATCGAAGGATCCGGGAAACAATGCTGTGGTTTTCATTTAACTATAACTCTATAATTGCCAGTCGATGGGGGTCTTGCCCTCAAGAGAGAGGATTTCGTTGGTCTTGGAGAAGTGCCTGCAGCCGAAGAAGGCTCCGCGGGCCAGAGGCGACGGATGGGCGGCTTCCAGCACCGTGTGCCTTGTCCGGTCCACAAGATCCCTCTTGCTGCGCGCATAGTTGCCCCAGAGCAGGAACACCACGCCGGTGCAATTGTCAGAGACGCAGCGGATGACCGCGTCGGTGAAAGTCTGCCAGCCGATGGCGCTGTGGGAAGCGGGTTCGCCGCTGCGCACGGTGAGAATGGAATTCAGGAGCAGGACTCCCTGCCGGGCCCAGCTTTCAAGGTTGGGCCTTCCGCTCATCCTGATTCCGAGATCGCTTTCTATTTCCTTGAATATGTTCTTCAGGGACGGAGGGGCCGGCACGCCGTCAGGAACCGAAAAGCTAAGCCCCATGGCCTGGCCCGCCCCGTGATAGGGGTCCTGACCAAGAATGACAGCCTTTACACGGTCCAGCGGAGTGAGTTCGAAGGCTTTGAATATCTCCGGGCCTGGAGGGAATATCACTTTCCCCTGCGCTTTTTCCTGATGCAGACAACGCGAAAGCGCGGCAAAGTAGGGTTTCTCGAACTCACCTTGCAGCGCCCGCTTCCAGCTTTCTTCTATCCTTACATCCATAATCGGGGTAAAGATAAGCAATATTTCCGAATCACGCGAATATGTACGAGATCACATCCTCGATGTTCTTCACATAATGGAAGGACAAGCCCTCGATGTACACCGGCTTTATGTCCTCGATGTCCTTGCGGTTGTCCTCGGAAATGACGATCTCGGTCACGCCCGCCCTCTTGGCGGCGAGAATCTTCTCCTTGATGCCTCCGACAGGCAGCACCCTGCCCCTGAGGGTCATCTCGCCCGTCATCGCGATTCCGGACTTCACCGCCGTTCCCCTCAGTGCGGAGACCATCGAGCTGACCATCGTGATGCCGGCGGACGGACCGTCCTTAGGCACGGCTCCCTCAGGCACGTGGACGTGCAGGTCCTTTGCGGAGAACTGCTCGGATGTCATCCCGGCGAGCTGCGGATGAGCCTTGATGTACTGGTAGGCTATGGTGGCGGACTCCTTCATCACGTCGCCCAGATTGCCGGTCATCGTCATCACGCCCTTTCCGTTGCTGACGGAACTCTCCACGAAAAGCACTTCGCCTCCCATCTGCGTCCAGGCAAGACCCGTGACGACGCCAGGAGCTTCGTTGCCTTTCTGAAGGTCGTGGAAATTGGTCGGAAGCCCGAGATATTCCTTGAGATGGGACTTTCTGATGACTTTCGGATACTCCTCGCACAAGGCTATCTTCTTGGCCGTCACCCTGGCGATTTTCGCTATCTGCTTCTCGAGGCCGCGGACTCCGGATTCGTGGGTGTATTCATCGATGATTCCGGCAAGAGCGTCCTTGTCGATGCGGAGTTCCTTCCTGTCTATCCCGTGCTCTTCAAGCTGCTTAGGCACAAGATAGCGCTTGGCGATCTCCATCTTCTCCTCTGCGAGGTAGCCGGTCACGTTGATCAGTTCCATCCTGTCGAGCAGCGCCGACTGGATCGAGGAGATGCTGTTGGCCGTGGTGATGAACAGGACGTTGGAAAGGTCGTAGTCGATGTCCAGATAGTTGTCGTGGAACGCCACGTTCTGCTCTGGATCAAGGATTTCAAGCAGCGCGGAGGACGGGTCGCCCTTGTAGTCGTTGCCCACCTTGTCAATCTCGTCGAGGACTATCACCGGATTGGACGTCCCCGCCTTGGCTATGCCGTTCAGAATCCTGCCCGGCAGCGCTCCGACATAGGTCTTCCTGTGTCCCCTCAGTTCGGCCTCGTCGTGCATTCCGCCGAGAGCGATCCTGACATACTTCCTGCCAAGCGCCTTTGCCACCGACTTTCCGAGGCTGGTCTTGCCGACGCCCGGAGGACCGTAAAGGCAGAGTATCGGAGACTTCATGTTCCCCTTCAGCTTAAGGACCGCAAGGTACTCGATGATTCTGTCCTTGACTGTCTCGAGTCCGTAATGGTCGCTGTCGAGAACCTTCTGGGCGTGCTTGAGGTCAAGATTGTCCTTTGACACCTCGCCCCACGGAAGCCCCAGCATGAACTCGATGTAGTTGTACTGGATGCTGTACTCCGGAGATGAAGGATTGTACTTCTCAAGCTTGGAAAGTTCCTTGTCGAACTGCCTGGCGACATCTTCCGGCCATTTCTTCGACTTCGCACGCGCCCGGAACTTCTCGAATTCCTCCTCGTCATCCATTCCGAGTTCCTCCTGGATGGTACGGAGCTGGTTGTTCAGATAGTATTCCCTCTGCTGCTGGTCTATGTCGCTCTTGACCTTCTGGTTGATCTCCTGCTTGATCTTCAGGAGCTGTATCTGCGTGTCGAGCACAGCGAGAAGCTTCATCGCCCTTTCACCGAGATCGTCGATGGAAAGGAGCTGCACCTTCTCGAGATAATTCTCGATTTCAATCGTCGTCGCGATGAAGTTTACGAGGAAGGAGAAATTGTCGATGGACTTCAGAGCGGTGACCGCTTCCTTGGGAGCGAAGGAAGAGGACTTGATGATGATCTCAGCCTTTTCCTTCAGGGCTTCGACGATCATCCTCGTGCTGTCGCTCGCTTCAGGGACTATGTCCTCGGCATAGCTTACTTCCGCGACAAGGAAAGGATCCTTCGCGACGAGCCTTCTGATTTTCAGCCTCTTGATTCCCTGAAGGATAGCCGTCATCGTGCCGTCAGGCATCTCAAGCACCTTCATTATCCTGGCGACGGTACCGTATTCATTAAGGTCCTTCTCGCCCGGCTCCTCGACTGTGATGTCATTCTGCGGAACGGCTCCGATGAAGGAACCTTCCCTCTCCGCCTTCTTTATCAGGCTGATCGACTTCTCCCTGCCTATGGTGACAGGATAGACCATCCCCGGAAAGAGGACGGCGTTTCTGAGAGCGAGAATAGGCAGAGTCTCAGGCAGGTCGCCCGGTTCCACCTTCACCTGGTCTTCCCCCTGCATCACAGGGATGATGTTGACTTCCGTAGTTCCCGGAAAGAACAGATTCTTATTTTCGTTTGCATTCATAGTGTACTTCCGAATAATGCGGCAGCGGCCCCGTCTGACATTTTGTCAGAACCGTCGGGCGTTGCGGCGCGACCGGACATATGGTCAATCACCGTGCCACAAGACCCGGAACTATCAAAACTGACCGAATGATTCCAAAACTGACCAAATAAATTAATTTTGCAGTTATGATTTTGAATATTAAAAAAATAAGTCTATTTTTGCACTCCCGAACCGATTCGGGGACAAGTATTGGGTTGATATCCTTATAAATTTAATAATTATGACAAAGGCAGAAATCGTTAACGAGGTTGCTAAGGCAACAGGAATCGAGAAGATCGCGGTGCAGTCCGTAGTTGAAGCATTTATGGACACCGTAAAGGGTTCCATCATCAGGAAGGAGCCGGTTTATCTCCGTGGCTTCGGAAGCTTCATCGTAAAGCACAGAGCCAAGAAGGCAGCCCGCAACATCACCAAGAAGACTACTATGACTATCCCTGCACACGATATCCCGGCTTTCAAGCCAGCAAAGATTTTCGTGAACGCTGTCAAGGAAGAAAAGTAATCTATATAACTGTCATTTTAAATTTCTTTGAATTATGCCAAGCGGTAAGAAAAGAAAGAGACATAAGATGTCTACGCACAAGCGTAAAAAGCGCTTGCGCAAGAACAGACACAAGAAGAAGTAATCTTGCTGTGCCTGCCATTTTAGCAGTCTGCTAGAAGAAAAAGGCTGACCGGGAGATGCCGGACAGCCTTTTTTTCAAATTTATCGATTCTGCCGGAAGCGGATACATTTCATCATCGTCTGCATCTGCCGGAAAGCAGATTCAAGTCACCATTGCAATTTCCTTATGGAGTCTGAAAAAACGGAGAAAGACCTTATTGTCGATGTCACATCGACCGAAGTTCACATCGCGCTGATGGAAAACCACCGGCTGATTGAACTCAACAAAGAGTCCAGCAAGGGGCACAGCTTTTCTGTCGGGGACGTGTACCTGGGAAAAGTGAAGAAGATTCTTCCCGCGCTCAATGCTGCCTTTGTGGACATCGGAGACAAGAAGGAGGCGTTCGTTCACTATCTGGACCTCGGGCTTTACTTCACCGCCTTCGACGAGTTCGTGTGCAAGAGCAATCCGAACACCGACCTGGGGGCGCTATATTCAAACATCAAGATAGGACCCATCCTTGAAAAGGAAGGCCGTATCGAGAATGTGCTCAAGCCAGGCCAGATGATGATCGTGCAGATCGTCAAGGAACCGATCTCCACCAAAGGTTCAAGACTGACAGCGGAAATTTCATTGGCAGGACGCAACATTGTACTGATGCCGTTCGCCGAGAAGGTGAGCATTTCCCAGAAGATTTCTTCCAAAGAGGAGAAGAGAAGGCTCGAGACTCTTGTCAGAAGCATTCTGCCGAAAAACTACGGCGCGATCATCCGCACGGCGGCCGAAGGCAAGAACGCCGCGGTGCTGGTAGCCGAGCTGAAATCCCTGATAGAGAAATGGGAGGCTTCCTGGAAGAAAGTCGCGAAATCTAAAGGCATCCAGCTTCTCTTCACCGAGTACAGCAAAACCACCACTATCCTCAGAGACCTTCTGAACGATTCGTTCTCCAACATCTACGTCAACAACGAGAATGTCTTCGAGGAGACAAAGAAGTATATTTCCCTGATCTCTCCTGACCAGGAAAAGATTGTGAAGCTGTACAACGGCAAGGACCCGATCTTCGACCATTTCGAGGTCACAAGGCAAATCAAGAGCTCGTTCGGCAAGGTGGTGCCGATGAAGCAGGGAGCGTATCTGGTCATCGAGACTACCGAAGCCCTCAACGTCATCGACGTCAACAGCGGGATCCGCGCAAAGACTTCCGACCAGGAAGAGAACACTTTCGAGGTCAACAAGATCGCTGCGGAAGAAATCGCCAGGCAGCTCAGGCTGAGGGATATGGGCGGAATTGTGATCGTGGACTTCATAGACATGGAGTCGGGCGAGCACCGCAATGAACTTCACAAGTACATGCAGTCGCTGATGGAAAGCGACCGGGCAAAGCACAACGTGCTGCCGCTCACGAAGTTCGGGCTTATGCAAATCACCCGCCAGCGAATCCGTCCGGTAACTGAGATCAACACGGCCGAAGTCTGCCCCGTATGCCACGGCACAGGCAAGATTTCCTCGAGCGTGGTGATCGACGAGCAGATAGAGCGCAACATCGCTTACGCGACGGAACACGGCAAGACCAGCCTCACCCTTAAGGTCAGCCCTATTCTTGGAGCCTACCTCAAAAGGGGGACCGCCGTCATCTCGGACAGATCCTTCGTCGGGAAGTGGAAGAAAAAGTACAAATGCCGGATCACCGTAGTCGAGGTGACCGACTTCACAGTTCTGCAGAATGAACTCTACGATGAGAAAGGGGACCGGATTTAGGTCCCCTTTCTTTTTTGGGAAAGACGACAATTAGTGGTAACTTTATGCCCTTAAAAAACAACGGAAATGAATATGAACTTGAACAGACTGACGGCTTCCGTCGCGGCGATCCTCGCGGCTGCCGCAGTTGCGGCGGGAAACCCCGGTGCGGACAAGACTCCCGGCTATGCAGGAAATGACAGACGGCTGACCGACGATGTGAACGTGTTCGTGGGTACGGACGGCTTCGGAAACGTCTATCCCGGGCCTCAGGTGCCTTTCGGGGGGATTCAGATCAGTCCCGACTGCGACGACAAGGACTACGACTGCGCGGCCGGCTACAAATATTCCAAGCCTTTCATCCAGGGCTTCAGCCTCACGCACATCAGCGGAGCCGGAATCCCGGATATGGGCGATTTCCTTTTCCTTCCGGGAACGGGAAGCAGAATGGAGCCTTCCAGGTTCGACCACTCGCAGGAATGGGGCAAACCAGGCTACTACGGAGTCGTCCTGAAGGACTACGGTGTGAAGGCCGAGATGACGGCCTCAACCCGCAGCGGAATATTCAGGTTCACCTACCCTCAGTCTGACAGCGCCTTCGTCATGATAGACCTTGACCACACCCTCAAATGGGACTGCCTCTGGTCAACGGTGAAACTGCTGGACGAAAGAACCATTGTCGGAAGCAAGATCGTGAACGGCTGGAATCCCGGACGCTACGTCTATTTCGTAGCGAGGTTCTCCAGGCCGATAGAGGAATTCAACATCTTCCAGGACGGCAAGCCTGTCATCTACAACACCAAGCGCTTCCGCTCCTCGCTTGAAGCCTGGGGCAGGAAACTCAAGGCGGTGGCCAGGTTCAGCACTGAGGAAAACGAAAGCATCTACGTTGAAGTCGCCGTGTCTGGTGTCGGCACCGACGGCGCGCTGCTCAACCTCAAGGAAGTGGAGGGCAAAGACTTTTCAACGGTCAGAAAAGACGCCGAAAGCCTCTGGGAAAAGGAACTCGGCAAATACGAGCTCGACTCCGACGACAAGGTGCTGAGGGAGACTTTCTACACAAGCGTCTACCGCACCGCCCTCCATCCTTTCATATTCCAGGACGCTGACGGACGCTTCAGGGAACACGACGGCACGATAGGCAAGGCTGAAGATTTCAGGAACGTCACGACGTTCTCGCTTTGGGACACCTACAGGGCGTTCCACCCTCTCCTGAACCTTGTCAACAGACCGCTTCAGGCCGACATAGCCAACTCGATGCTGGCCCATTTCGACAAGAGCACCGAGAAGATGCTCCCGATCTGGTCGTTCTACGGCGGGGAGACCTGGTGCATGATCGGTTACCACGCCTGCTCGGTGCTGGCCGACATGATGCTCAAGGGTGTCAAGGGTTTCGACTACGAACGCGCCTACCAGGCTATGAAGACAACAGCCACCAACCCTCACTACGACTGCATTCCGGAATACACGGCCCTCGGCTATGTGCCGTTCGACAAGGAAAAGGAGTCCGTCTCCAAGACTCTTGAATATGCCTACGACGACTGGTGCATCGCACAGGCGGCCAAACTGCTGGGACACGACAAGGACTACGAGTTCTTCCTCAACCGCTCGATGAACTACAAGAACCTCATCGACCCTGAGACCGGCTATATGCGCGGCAGGGATTCCAAGGGCAACTGGCGCGACCCGTTCGCCCCTGTAGCCTACCAGGGCCCGAATTCGGTCCACGGCTGGGGTGACATCACCGAAGGATTCACGATGCAGTACACCTGGACCGTGCCGCACGATTTCGGAGGCTATGTCAAGGCCGCCGGCCGTGAACTGCTCCTTAACCGTCTCGACAGTCTGTTCACCATTGAACTGCCCGAAGATATTCCCGGAGCGCACGACATCTGGGGCCGCATCGGCGGCTACTGGCACGGCAACGAGCCTTGCCACCACGTGACCTACCTCTACGACTGGTTCGGCCAGGCCTGGAAATGCCAGAAATGGGTGCGCTACATCGCCGACCATTTCTACGGCAACGAGCCCGGCTCGCTCAGCGGCAACGACGACTGCGGGCAGATGTCCGCCTGGTACATATTCAACTGCATCGGCTTCTATCCTTTCTGTCCAGGCTCCGATGAATATTACATCGGATCCCCTTGCGTTCCGGGGCTGAAGGTCAAGCTTTCGGACGGCGGAACCATCGAGATGACGACCAAAGGCTGGAGCAAGGACGCCCCCTATGTCAAGGCCGTATATCTCAACGGCAAGCGCATCACCTCGCCAGTCATAAAGTATTCCGACATCAAGTACGGAGCGCTCCTCCATTTTGAAATGTCAAAGAAGCCGGTCAAGAACTGCTTCAAGCACTGAAACAGCGGCCGGCTTCGGAAATCCACATTTTAAACATCTCAGAGATATGCCCAGAAAGATGACAATACTGCTGCTGACCGTGATGTCAGCCGCGCTTCTCAGCATTCCTTTCCTTGTACAGGGGACAGGATGGCTTTCACTGATCGCATTCGTGCCGCTTCTCTGGGCCGAGGAAATCGCCGACGGGGACGGAATGCGCGGATTCTGTTTGTGGCACTACCTGTGTTTCGTACTCTGGAACGCGGCAACCACCTTCTGGGTCTGCAACGCCACTGTCGGAGGCGGGATATTCGCAATCCTGGCCAACGCTCTGCAGATGTCCCTGATCTTCGGGCTGTTCAGATGGAGCAAAAAATGGCTTGGAGGCGCCGTACCCTATCTGTTTCTAGCCTTTGCCTGGATCGCCTGGGAAAGATGGTACCTGACAAGCGCACAGATCAGCTGGCCGTGGCTCGTGCTCGGCAACGCATTCGCGCGCACGACCGGATGGATCCAATGGTATGAATATACCGGCACACTTGGCGGCTCCCTGCTCGTGTGGGCCGCCAACCTGAGCGTCTTCGGCATTCTCCGGTCGCTTGCGGAAGGCAGCTGGCAGACATTTAACGCGAAGGCCAGGACTGCCGCTGTCGCAGGAACGGCCTTCCTGTTCATCGCCCCCCCGGCGGCCTCGCTCTTCATCAGGCCGGAGCCGGATTGCGGAACGCTGGAAACTGTGATCGCGCAACCGAACATTGACCCTTACAACAAGTTCGGCGGCATGACACAAAGCGAGCAGAATGAACTGCTGCTGAGTCAGTTAAGCGATATTCCGGACAGCGTGCCGATTCTTCTTGCCGCACCCGAGACCTTCACCGGCGACGTCATTACCAACGACCTGACGTCAAGTCCTACCGTTGCGCGTTTCAAGTCTTTCCTCAAGGAACATCCGAATGCCGGAATGCTCGTGGGAGTTTCATCCTACACTCGGATCAACCAGGCGGCAAGACCTTCCTACACGGCGCGCAGAATCGGAAGCGGAACCTGGATTGAAGCGCACAATTCCGCGCTGATGCTGGACGCTTTCAGCGAGCCTGAGATATTCCATAAAAGCAAGCTCGTCGTGGGAGTCGAAATGATGCCGTATCCGGCCTTCTTCAGCAAGGTCGACGACTGGCTTGGAGGTGTGATGGGGCGCTGCGTCGGGCAGAAGAATGTCCGCGCGCTTCATTTCAATGAATATGCATGCGGCGGCACCGATTCGGCGGCCGTCGTCACCGGATGCGTTCCGGTCGGATGCGCGGTCTGCTACGAATCGATCTACGGAGAATACTGCACAGGTTACGTAAGGGACGGGGCGAGACTGTTGGCCGTCATCACCAACGATGCCTGGTGGGGAGACACGCCGGGCTACGTCCAGCATCTTTCCTACGCCGGCCTGCGGGCCATCGAAACACGCCGCTGGGTTGTACGTTCAGCCAACACGGGGATCTCTGCCATCATAGACCCCACCGGGAAAGTCGTCAGCAGGACTTCGTGGTGGAAGCCCGAAATTCTGAAAGGCGAGGTCGGATTGAGAGACTCCGAGACATTCTTCGTCACGCACGGCGACTACATCGGACGCATCTGCACGCTGATGTTCGTCCTTACCCTGCTGGCGGCTCTGGTAAGGCGCTTCACAGGAAAATAGGAATCAGAAGGAGAATCTGGCTCCGAAGGTCATCACGAAATCGACAGGACGGTCGCTGTAGATTGTCCTCAGTTGCGAGCCGCTGTCCAGATGCCAGCTCACTCCCGGGGCGGCATAAATCCCGAAATACCTGCTGACATTGGCCTGAAGTCCCGCACTGGCGTTCAACGACCAGTACAGAGGCTTGTCCTTCAAAGGGTTGGAGACGGAGTTTCCCTGAGGAACTTCGTTGATTGCCTGCGTGGTCGCGACATAGCCGGAAAGCACCTTTTCAGCCATTCCTCCGGCGCTCACATAGGCCGAAAGCAGTTTTCTGTCAAGCAGGGAATAAGTGAGGTTCACCGGCACGCCCAGGCAGCGCACGACCTGGACATCTTCCACCATAGATGTGCCGGAGTTTCCGGACACGGTGGAGAACGAACTGTGCAGCATCGTGTAGGACAATCCGGACTCTATGCCCAGACGGCCGTACAAAGGCACACGCACTGTCAGCGCTATGCGGATCGGACGCTTGTGTTCGACTGTCGTGTTGATCGGTGAAGAATACGCCAGCATGGCCGGAGTCGCTGCCCTGGTGCTGACCAGACCGCCGTTGCGGTCGACAGGGTTGCCGAATTCCATAGACGAAGGAGAGAAATCCGGAGAAGATCCGCGGTAGAACATCAACGGATCGTATGAACTGACATTCTGTCCCTCGGAAGGCGAGCCGGAAACGGACAGGTCAAACGTGGCGGAAATCCTGTGCTTACGAACCTGATGGCTGTCGGCGGCCGCATAGCCTGACCAGTCCTCGTCATCGTGATTGTTCAGTGGCTTCACGGAGGCGGCAGTGTCCTCTCCGCTCTCCGCGACAGGCGTATCCGCTGATTCCCAGCCGACTTCGGGCTCCTGACCGGTTTCGGATTCCTGACTGATTTCGGATTCCTGACCGGTTTCGGATTCCTGACTGATTTCGGATTCCCGGTTTTCTTCCGGCACGGACTGCACGGCAGAAACCGCTTCGACAGACCTGGATTTCTTTCCGGCATCAGCAATCAGATTCCCGACCCTTTCGGTTTGAAGTTCAGCGGCGGCAGCCGGCATCAATGTCAAGGAAGAATCCCGGTTCCCCTCAGCGATAACTGAAGAAGGATTGTTTTGAGGGGAAACCGGGCCATTCCCGTACGATTCATCACCGGCATTTCCCGATCTGTCGGAGATGCGGAAGAGAGCAAACACTCCCGAAACGATGACGGCTGCGGCTGCCGCACCACGCCACAGCCAAGGCGGAACAACAGTCCGACGGTGCCCGTCTTTCCTGAATATGGACGATTCGACATCGTTCCAGAGATCCTCCGGGACGTCGCACTCGTAATCCTCCATCTTGCTTTTCAGGCTTTCAAGCCACTTGTTTTCCTCTTTCATCCTTTCGCAATGTTTTTTTTGTATTCAGTGATCTGTCTGGCCAGAAGCGCCCTGGCCCTGTGAAGTTGGGATGCCGACGTGTTCTCGGCGATTCCGAGCAGAGAAGCTATCTCCCTGTGGCTCTTCTCCTCGAAGACATAAAGATTCAGAACTGTCCTGTAACCTTCCGGCAAAGACTTTATCATATTCTGGATTACTGGAGCCGGAATTTCCGCCACATCCTTTTCCTCCACCTCATCCTCCACTGTGTCCGGCAATTCCCGTGTGTAATCCACGGTGTCGCCGCGCCGCCGCTTGCGCAGAAGTTTCAGAACTTCATTCACCGCAATCTGCCTCATCCAGGCCTTGAGCGACCCTTGTCCTCTGTAGTCGAAACTTCCGATGGAAGTGAATATCTTCACGAAACTGTCCTGCAGCACATCCTTAAGAGCGTCGCCGTCGGACAGGAAACGGGAACAGGTGGCCGCAAGATAGCGTGAATAGCAGTCATAGATCTGCTTCATCGCATCGCGGTCACCCTTCTTGGCGCGGTTGACAACCGACCTTTCGGCTTCTTCGGTCAATATTCCCATCCGAGTGATCTCATCCGATTCCGCTGTCGGCTAGTCTGGCGAACCGGTTCCTTTTTTATTTGATGGAATCCGACAGGGAGAACCGCTTGTAATATTTCAGCGTCTTGGTGGTCTTCTGACCGTTGAACGTTGTCCAGTGCAGCGTCAGCTCTTCACCGTCGGCCAGGTCTCCCATCAGATCATCAATCTTGAAGGACACGACACCGTCAAGCCAGGAATATGCGGTGTCACCGTTGTCGTCGTGCCTGAAATAGATTTCGCGTGGATTTTCCGGATCTATTCCGAGATGCACATAATGGGTGACGTTGTTTCCGCCCCACTGCGCGGCGAAATGGATTGTCAGATAGCCGTCCTCGCAGTTCGTGAGCCAGTCAAAGACAAGTTCCACCGGATCGTCGGCTCCTTTTCTGAATTCATCGTCGAAAGGAACAGCGCTCTTGGTCAGCACGGAGTCAATCGTCTTCACCTTCACCTTCTTAGAGCAGAGTCCGCTTGCGTCCGCCAGTTCTTCGTAGCTGACAAGCGCTCTGACCTCCTTCTTGTAAGGGTTCTTCCAGTCGACAGGTTCAAGCGTTGTCTTGGCGTCCAGCTGGAAATATGACACGCCGGAGTCAGTCGTCTTTACTGTCACGATTCCGTCCGGGAACAATGGGCCGTCGCTTTCGTAGTCGAGATTGGAGCACGAAGAAACGGTCCCCATTGCAGAGATCATAAGGGCGGCGAAGCCGCACAGACCGCTGACCGCCTTAAAAGTGAAATTTTTCATCTGTTTCATAATGTTGTATTTTTCAATTCACATCAAACCAAATCCGACATTGCCGAATCCTTGCGTAAATATGCGAAAAAAATCGTATTTTAGAGAAATTTTCAAAAAGGCTTCAGCACAGATGGAGAAGTTCAAGAAGGTTTCCGACATCGAACTGTCCCTGCTGTACAAGGTCCCTTCACTGGCGATCTATGACGGACAGGTGTTTATGAACGACAATCTCAAGGCTGACTGGCCGAACAGCAACGAGGTCTTCTCGTTCCTGCCGGCCAGGATGCGCTTCACCTCGTTCATACTCTGCAGGCAAGGCACGGTCAAAGTCAGGGTGGCGATGAAGGAGTTTCTGATGAAGAGGAACGACCTCTTCATGATCAGCGACGGAACTATAGTCGAGAAAATCGAAATCAGTCCCGACTACAGAGGCGCAGGCCTTTCGCTTGCGGCCGAGAGCCCGATCGTCAAGTATACGAACAGGAGCATGCGCTACCTGCGCAGACGGCTTTTCAATCCGGAAATCCTGTCATTGAGCGAATCGCAGGGAGAGAGGATGGTGGCTTTCTTCAGTTCACTGCGCCATATGATAGTCTTTGACAGCGAAATTTTCAAGGAAGAAGGTGTGGAAGGAGGCCTGCTGATGCTCATAAGCTACCTGTCAGCCAAACTGGTAGCCGGAGTGGGAGTGACATCGCTCTCTGATGACAAAGTCGGCAGGGACGCCATTGTACAGAGATTCATCTCAGAAATCGGACAGCACTACACCGAAGAAAGAGGCATAGCCTTCTATGCGGAAAAGCTATGCCTCTCGACCAAATACTTCGCAAAGGTGATCCTGGATGAGACCGGAAGATACGCCAAGGACTGGATCAAGGATTTCGTCATCAAGGACGCCAAGACTATGCTTGCCAGCGGCAACTACACTGTCCAGGAAGTGAGCGACTCGCTGCACTTCGCCAACCAGTCGTTTTTCGGCAAGTACTTCAAGTCCGCGGTAGGATGCTCACCAAGGGAGTTCCAGAAGAATCCTAACGCTTTTCCTTCAAAAGGTCACGAATCTCTTCAAGAAGAACAACGTCCTCAGCCTTAGGTGCAGGAGCGGCAGGTGCGGCAGGCTCTGCAGGAGCCTCTTCTTTTTTCTTGAGCTGCTGAAGCTTGGACATGCCCTTGATGGCGAGGAAGATGCTGAACGCGATAATCAGGAAGTTCACCGTTTCCTGAATGAAATTGCCGTAGTTGAGAGAAACTTCAGGCTTGATGACCTCTGCACCTTCCATCACTGCCTTGTGAAGCACGATCTTGAGATTCGTAAAATCAAAACCGCCGATCAGCACGCCAACGCAAGGCATGATGATGTCGTTCACAAGCGAGGTCACGATCTTGCCGAAAGCGGCACCGATAACGACGCCGACCGCCATATCGATGACGTTTCCCTTCATTGCGAATTCCTTGAATTCAGACCAGAATTTACTTTTTGCCATATTGCTGAATGTTTTGAATTGAGTTTCTTATGAAATCATCCGCAGCGGAGAGCGTTTCCGTCTTCCCCACGTCAAGCAGATGGAGGTCGGGAGAAGCGATGCCGCGGATCAGGTGACGTCCGCACGCCCTGATGTAGAAGTCGGTGATTGAAAACCTGTCCCCCCACCCTTCATCGTCAAAGACTTTGAATATGTCCTCGGAAATGCAGTGGATGCCGGCGAAGGCGAATTTCCTGTACTTGCCGGGATCGATGTCGCCGAATGGGCTTCTGACCTCCCCCGTGGCCGTGTTGGTCCATCCGACAAGCCTCATCTGTTCATCGAACAGGAAATAGCGCTGCGTCTTCCTTTCGCTGACCAGGATGTTGGACAAAGCGTCCGGGCGCGTCTGCGAAAGGAACCATCCGATGTCAAGGTCGGAAAGGATGTCAACGTTGTGCACAAGGAAAGGCCCGCCTTCAAGCAGATTGCGCGCGTAACTGATTCCTCCTCCGGTGTCCCTGAGAAAATCACGCTCGTCGGAGAAACTGACATTGACGCCGAAGCCGTCCTGCTCCCGCACATAGCCGATTATGGAGTCCGCGAAATGATGCACATTGATGACGAAGTCATTGACTCCCGCAGCCTTCAGCCTGGTTACTACCCAGTAAAGCAGAGGCTTCCCGCCGACCTGCACCAGAGCCTTCGGTATGGTGTCGGTTACGGGCCTGAGCCTCGTTCCGAGACCTGCGGCGAAAATCAACGCTTTCATCTATAAGTTTTTTTCTATGCCCAATTCCCTGTGCACCAATGCGACCTTGATGTCGAACCTGTCAGCCAGATGCTTCGCCAGACGTTCGGCGCAATACACCGAGCGATGCTGGCCGCCGGTGCAGCCGAAGCAGACCTGCAGATGAGTGAACTTCCTCTCGACGAATTTCCTGACGTGTCTGTCGACAAGGTCATAGACATTGTTCAGGAACAGCGTCGCTCCCCCATCATCCTCAAGGAACTTCACAACCTCGCCGTCCAGTCCTGTGAACTGTCTGTAGTACTCGAACTTGCCAGGATTGTTTATGGCCCGGCAGTCAAAGACATAGCCGCCGCCGTTGCCAGACGTGTCGGCGGGAATCCCCTTCCTGTAGGAAAAGCTGACCACCTTCACTTCCAGCATCTTTTCATCTGCCGTCACATCGGCCGTTCCATTGAACTGAGGCATCGAAGTCAATTTTGCAAGCACTTCGCAAAGATAAGGATAATCTTCAAAAGGTTCCCGCAGAAGCTGGCGAAGATTTTCCAGGGCGTAAGGCACGCTGGCCAGGAAATGAGGCTTCCTCTCCAGATAGCCTCTGAATCCGTAGGCTCCGAGAACCTGCAGGGTGCGGAAAAGCACGAACAGCCTGAGCCTCTCCGCGAAATGAGTTTCATCCACTTCGGCGTACTCTTTCAATGCGTCAAGGTAGGAACGCACCAGTTCCTTGCGCAGACTCTCGGGATAGCGGGCCTTCGCCTGCCAGACGAAAGAGGCCACGTCATAGTAGACCGGTCCTTTGCGTCCTCCCTGGAAATCGATGAAATACGGTTCCCCGTCCCTGACCATCACGTTCCTTGCCTGGAAATCCCGGTACATGAACGTGTCTGACATATCCTGCATCAGATCGTCCCTGAGCCTGTCAAAGTCATCCTGAAGCCTGACCTCGTTGAACTCCAGCCCCGTCGCCTTCAGAAAACAGTACTTGAAATAGTTGAGGTCGAAAAGAATCATCCTTCCGTTGAATTCAGGCTCCGGATAGCAGACCGACCAGTCAAGGCCTTCCGCGCCCTTGAACTGCAGTTTCGGGAGCATCTCCATCGTCCGGCGCAGAAGCTGGACCTCGCAAGGGCCATACGCGCCGCTCTCACGGCCGCGGGAAACGAGGGCGTAAAGCTGTCCGTCGCCCAGATCCTCCTGAATGTACCGCATCCCGTCCCCGCTGACGGCAAGCACCTTAGGCACATTGATTCCCTTGCCCAGGAAATGCGAACTCAAACTGATGAAGGCGTTGTTCTCGTCACGGTCGGTACCTATTACGCCGACAACGGAGACATCCCCGCCCCTGAGACGGAAATATCTCCTGTTGCTGCCCGAAGAGTTCAATTCTTCCGTTTTGTCCACCTTCCGGCCGGTGCAGCCTTCAAACAAACCTTCGAGGCTGTCTTTCCCTGCAAGTTTATCCATTCCTAATAGAGACTGCTGTAGGAGGTTGTGCCGTAATTGTAGTTGTACTGCCTTGCCAGGCTTCCGTACATCTGTCCCAGAACTTCAAGGTAAGGACGGCCTTCGACGAGGGTAAGCCTGTAGACGGTGTCGTCCACCTTATAGAGATCGGTTCCGTCAATCGTTATCGTGTCGTAGTCGTCTGGAAGTTCCTCGACCAGCGCTCCGGATGGAGGGACTATGACTTCGTACTGCCCGTTGGAATTGACGATGTAGAACACTCCGTCCTGGCAATAGTAGGTCTGATTGGCATAAGCGTAGCTTTGGACGAGTCCGAGCTTGTCAGCCAGGCTGTAGGCGCTGTTCGCCCTGGTGGAGTTCAACGCGAACGCGTTGTTCTGAGCCGCGATAGTGGCGTTGTTCTGCGCGATGATTCTGTTCTGCTCTTCTATGATCCTGTTGTTGGAGTCGACCGCACGGTACATCCGGTATGTGCTGTTGTAGTAGGCGAAGCGTACCGCGGTGAAGACCAGGTCGGTGACGGCGCGCTCGATGCAGACTCCGAAAGGTGGACGGCTTACGACGAATATGTCACCGTAAGGACGGTAATATATTCCATCATAGAGATAGTAGTCTATTCCCCAGGCGGTCACCCTTCTGTAACGTGGAGGAAGAGTGTGAACCCTGTAGCCGTAGAAGTGAGGGTCGTGTCCCCAGAAGTGGCAAGGCCTGTCATATTCGGTGAAGTCGCGCTCGCGAGGAGGAATTCTGTGGACATTTCTGTCTTCGCCTATCCTTATGAAATCGCTGCGGTTCTCCTTCATCACGTCTGTCTTTGAACCGGAAATGTTCCTGTCATAGAATGTCAGACCTCCTCTGGTGGCGTTGCCCACTCTCTGGGACTGTTCCCTTCTCGAATCCTGGGAGGACAGGCGGGCGGACGTGGTTCTTGCGGACGACCTTGATGATGACCCTATCTGCCTGGCCACCCTCCTGCCTGAAGTGCCGGTGCCGTTATCCCGTGAGCTGCCGCTTACGGAAGAACGGCCTGCTGAAGAACGGCTTACGGACGAGCGGCTTACGGACGAGCGGTCAGATGACCTTGACGAAGAGGCCGCGGATGCGTTCACAGATGAACTTCTGCCGGAAGTCACGGAAGAACGGCCGGACGTTGAGGTCGCTTCACGGGTGCGGCGGTTGTTGTCCTGTGAACTGTCACGGGTGCCGCCCACAACGGCGGTGCTTCCCGATGTCGAATTTCCGCGCGAAACGGTGGAGGAACCTCTGTCTGAAGACGAACTTCTTGAAACGGAGGAAGAACTTCTGGATGAAGACGAAGAAGATCGGCCGGATGAAGACGAAGCTCTAGATGAAGAAGAAGAAGAGCTTCTGGAAGAAGAAGAGCGGCTCTGAGATTGCGATGAAGTCGTGCTCCTGGAGCCGGTCGAACGCCGGGCCTGTGAATATGAATCTGCCGGGAACGCTACCATAGCCAATGCAATGGCCGATGCGGCAGCCAGATTGAGAATTCCTTTCATCTTGATTCGGTTTTAATGGTTACTAAGTGGTAAACGATTAATAATAAATCCAATACTTTCGGGAAAGTTCCCTGAACGGTTCAACGTCCTTTGTCCAATAGTCGATGATGTCCTCAACCTTGAGACGTTTCCCGAAAGTGATTCTTACATAATCCGTACCACAGACCTTGTCGAACATCGCCGTACGGCTGAGCGAAATCTTGAACGGATTCCTCTCAGGGTAGAGTTCGTTGACGGCCTGCATCACATAGAACTGAGTCAGCGTGCAGGAGGCGGCTTCGTAGTCGGTGTAATGGAACTGGACTCCGTGTACGAGAGTGCCTTTGAGACTGCCGGAGAACGGCTTGAAATGGATAGTCCTGAACGCAACGCCGGGAAGGCTGTAGCTGTCCAGCCGGGCCTTCAGAGCATCGGCGTCAATCCATTCCGCAGCGAAGACCTCGAAAGGGAGGGTGTACCCGATTCCGACGTTGAGGTAACCCTGAAACTCCCCGCAGATGCCGGCGGAAGGATAGTCTATCGCAGTCTGCGGATAAGGAATGTTCGGTGACGGCAGCACCCACGGAAGGCCGGTGTCCTGATAGACCATATTCCTGTGCCACCCTTCCATCGGAATGACGGTAAGACGGCATTTGAGAGGCTCCTCGTCACCTTTCTGGCCGCAGTTGAGCCCCTCCTCGTTGAGCAGGACCGCAAGTTCGCCGACGGTGAGCCCGTAAACGTAAGGGATGCGGAACTCGCTGACGAAAGAGAAGAAGCCCGGCTCCACGACGCAGCCTTCAACCTTGTTGCCGCCCAGAGGGTTGGGACGGTCAAGCACCATCACTTCGATGCCGTTCTCGGCGCAGGCCCTCATCATCAGCCCGAGGGTGCTTATGAAGGTGTAGGACCGGGTGCCGACATCCTGGATGTCATAGACGACGACGTCAAGACCTTCAAGCATCTCGTCTGTAGGCTTGCGGGTTGCACCATAGACGGAATGTACCGGAATCCCGGTCTTCGGATCCTTGGTGTCGGCCACCTTGTCTCCTGCGTAGGCGTCGCCTCTCACTCCGTGTTCCGGAGCGAAAAGCGCTTTGAGATGGACTCCGGGGGCCTCGTTGAGGATGTCGATGGTGGAACGGAGGTTGCGGTCCACACCGCTCGGATTGGTGACGAGGCCTACGTTCTTCCCGACCAGACCCTCGAATCCACGCTGTTCCAGGACCTCGATTCCCGTACGTACGACGACCCGGCTGGAATCCTGACCGGAGCAGAGCGATACCGAAAGGACGGCCGCAAGCAAAACGGATGATATTCTTCGTGCGATGTTCATATATTCGGAGATTTGATTATTTCTTGCCGTATTCAGGATCTATCTTCCTGTCAACCAGGAAGGTGACGGCAACGGTCGCTATGCAGCAGGCCATCACAGCCCAAAAGAATCCCCTGTAGCCGAGCCACTGCTGAAGGTAGCCGGCGACCATTCCCGGAATCATCATGCTCAACGCCATGAAGCAGGTGCAGAAGGCGTAGTGAGAAGTCTTGTACTCCCCTTCCGAAAAATACATCATATAGAGCATATAGGCCGTGAAACCGAAGCCGTAGCCGAACTGCTCGACGGCGATGCAGGCGGTGATCGTCACGAAACTTTCCGGCTGGACGGCGGCGAGATAGACGAACGACAGACAAGGCAGGGTCATGAACGCCGCCATTATCCAGATGCTCTTCTTGAGTCCCCTGCGTGAGGCCGTCAGCCCTCCGAGAATGCCTCCGAGAAGCAGGAACACCACCCCGAGGGTGCCGTAGGCGATTCCCACCTGTGCGGTCTGCATTCCAAGTCCGCCCGCTTCCCTCGACGCGACGAGGAACGGGGAGCAGAGTTTGAGCAGGAAGGCTTCCGGCAGCCGGTAGCAAAGCATGAAAACTATCGCGAGCCAGACGCCCGGCTTCCTGAAATATGTCACGACGGTGTCCCTGAATCCTTTGAATATGTCCCTGACCTTGACGGCGGAATTCCGCACTGAGTCCGGAGAGTCGGACGCAGGCTTCGGCAAAGCCCAGGTGTGGTAGAGAGTCAGAGCGGTCAGCAGGATTCCGGAGCTGCCGACGGTGATCTGCCAGGACAGAGGAATGTTCCCCGTGCTGGTCTCAAGGATGCCGGCCACGGCCACTATCACGCCGTTGCCGAACACGTTGGCGAGCCTGTAGAACGTGCTGCGCACGCCGACGAAGGCCGCCTGGCTGCTCTGACTCTGGGCCAGCATATAGAAGCCGTCAGCCGCTATGTCGTGCGTGGCCGAGGCGAAGGCCGCGAAGACGAACAGCAGGAGCGTGAACGAAAACAGGCCCATCGAAGTTGTCCCGGCTGAGATGCTCCCGGCCGAAGGATGAGGCAGCGTGAGGGAAAGTATGATGAAAGCGGCGGACATCACGGCCTGCATCGTGACGATCCACCATCTCTTGGTCCTGATGATGTCCACGAACGGGCTCCAGATGAACTTGAGGGTCCACGGCAGGTAGAGCAGCGAAGTGAACAGCGACATCTGACCGTTCGGTACGCCCATCCTGGCGAACATCAGTACGGAGATGTTGTTGACAAGAAAATACGGGATTCCCTCGATGAAGTACAGGGTGGGAATCCAGAGCCAGGGGTTGCGTGCCGCGTTGTCGCTTGTTTTCATTTCATTGCAGATTTATCTTCTCTCCAGGGTGCTGCCGGGATAGTAATGGCCGAGAATCTGTCTGAAGGTGAAGCCCTGCGAGGCCATCACGGCGGCCCCGATCTGGCAGAGACCGACTCCGTGGCCCCAGCCTTTTCCGTCAAGGATAAGCCGGTCGCCTTCCCAGCGGACCGTAAAGGCCGAACTCTTCAGGTGCGATTCGGAAAGCCAGCGTCTGATCATCAGTTCCTTGCCGACCGTCAGCGTCATCTTTTCGCCGACTATGCGAAGCTTTTTCAATCTGCCGGAAGGCCCTCTCCCGACAGGTTCCAGATCCAGCACGGTGCCGAAGTCGATTCCGGAGCGGCGGCGGGCAATGTCCGAAATCTCCGCCCTTGAATATTCAGTCCTCCATCTGAAGAAATCCTTCGTCTCGAGGTCGTAGTCGTTAAGAACCTGGGTGAGGATGGACTCGTCGGCGGTGTCGCAGAAGGCTTTCCCCTCCGCATTGCCGTCAGGGGTGTCCGGGAGCGCCTGAAGATAAGGATAGTCGGTATCTTCCCAGCAGGTGCTGAACAGTTCCATAGTGCCTCCGCAGCATTTTGAGAAGCGGGCGTCGCAGATTTCCCCGGCATAGGTCAGGACCTGGCCCCAGGTCTGGTCGACGGCTTTGCGCACCGTTTCGCCGACCGCCGCCGTGAGTCCCTGATACCGCTGGCAGTGGTCGTCGGCGCAGACGTCGAACAGGGTGTGGTCCTCGTGGTCGAACCATTTGATGTACTCGCCTCCCGACTGCAGGTCAAGGCGCGGCGGCGATGCAGAGCCGGCGGCGGAGCCGGACTTCCGTTTTCTGCGCCCGACCTGGGCGAGCACCCAGGAGCGGGAGATCACGGCGTGAGCCTTGAGGAACTCAAGCCCGGCGGAGGCTTTCATCTCAGACGAGATCACGCTGAGCAGGT
>CAVCDF010000030.1:0-9716 GCA_963600795.1 Anaerotignum sp.
GCCGGAGAGGGACGGGCGGAGGTGTGGTGCAACGATATGGGCCGGAAATGTAGCCGGGGAAGGACGGGCTGAGGTGTGGTGCAACGATATGGGCCGGAAACGTAGCCGGAGAAGGCAGCTGGATTAGATGGAAGTGATGGACAACGATTAAGCCCTGGATTGTCGCCGGAGAGGACAGAAAATTAGAAGGAGATGGAGCGGGCGCGCTATTCAGCCATCATCAAGCCGTCGATGGTACGGATTTCTGAGGAGAGACAAGACTAGGTGAGGGGCTAGGTAAGGGGCTAGGTAAGAAACAAGGTGAGAAACGAGATATGGCAGATTAAGGAAGATGAGGAATGGGATGTAATGGAATGGGACGTAAAGAGATGTAATGGAATGTAATGGAATGGGACGTAATGGGATGTAATGGGACGTAAAGAGATGTAATGGGATGTAATGGGATGTAATAAAATAAAAAAAGAGGGGGCCAGGAGGCTCCCTCTCTTTTTATTTAGAGATTCTAATTACTCAGCGATGGTCTTCACCGGGTTAACAGTGATCGTAAGAGTTCCGTTGAGTGCGCCCCAACCGTAGGTAACCTTAGCAGGTACATAGATGTGGTAAGCGTACTGGATAGGGCTCTGAACGTTCTTGTAGAGAGCGGTGGTAGCGCTGGTCTGGACGAGAGAAGCACCTGAAGGCAACTTCTTGGTCTCAAGGTCGGTAGTGATGTTCTTGGTATCGAGAACTACGTTAGAGAATGGTCCGTAGAAGTCCCAATACTGACCGTCGATCTTCTCAGTTGCAGTCTCAACCCACTTGGTGTACTTCCAGCAACCAACCTTGTCACCTTCGTTGTAAACTGTGTAGTCGTCTGGACCTGGCATTTCATTGCACTCGGAGTAAACGATTTCAGCTTCAACTTCTTCAGTCTGTGCAGGAACATACTCGATGCTCTTCACATTCTTGAAGGTGAATGAGGTAGATGAAGGAACAACTGCAGTTGTGGTGATTTCACCAACCTTGCGTCCACACTCAGTATAAGAATCAAGGTAATGAACATCCTTAGCGTTAACGGCAGCACGGAGATTCTCCTCAGCCTCAGCCGCAGAACGACCCTCAGCAACTACAGTTTCAACCTTCTGCCAATTGTAAGCCGGCATATACTCTCTAGGCTTGCTAGGATTCAGTGTCTTATAATACCAGTTCTGATTACCCTTAGACCAGTAGTATACACCACCACAATTCTCATACCAAGCCTTGACATTAGCTGACTCATAGAGGTCAACACTTGCCTTGTAGACAGTTGAGCCGGTAGGGATGGTAACAGTTACATCCTCGAACTCAACATTGTAGTAGCCTTCCTTGATAACCTTGGTGTAGGCAGGGATAACTACAGCGTGATCAGCAGGTGAGCAAACCTTATCCCAGAAGTAGGCTTCCTTGAGAACTTCAACCTCGGAAGGAGCGAAGATAGCTTCATCTCTCCAGTCGGTAAGGATACCATCGTAACCGAAGGTAATCTCGTCACCGCCGTCAACAGCGTCCTTAACTGAAAGACCAACAGGAAGGTTCAGATTAACCGGACGGATGAAGTTAACAGTGAAGGTGTGGAGAACAACAACGTCACCGCTATTGTAGGTAACATACCATTCAACTACAGCCTGAAGACCCTTTTCACTGTTAAGAGCGGTCTTAATGGCAGCGTTGGACTTGTCAAGAGCGATGGAAATTTCGCCGTTAAGAGTGCTGAGAGAAACACCGGCAGTTGTCTTGGCGGCAACACCGTTCATGTAAACCTTAGCGATTCTGTAAGCAGGAACTTCCTTGCAAGGGAGACCCTTAACTGCAGGAGCCTCAATCCAAGGCTGCTTCTCGATAGGGGTATTGAACCAGCAGTTCGCAGCTACATCGTTAGCGTCCTGAGGTACGTTTACGTTAGCCTGAAGAACTTCGTCTTTCCAGAAGATGTCGTTGATCTTGTAGGTAACGGTAGGAGTAGGGAGGTTGAAGTTAACCTCGAACTTGAAGGTAATCTTTGAAGGATATACGGAAGCGGCGTCAACCTTGTTCTCCAAAGTGAGATAGCCGACAACCTTGGCACCCTTGGTGGAGATCTTGCCTACCTGACCCTGAGTGAATTCCCAGATGACCTTCTTGGTAGCTTCGCCTTCAGACTCAACACCATCGATGAGCTGAGGAACGACGATGTCAGCAACCTTCTTGCCATCCTTCTCAACATAAGCATCAGCGTACTGATAGATGTTCCAGAAGTCAACGTGAGCGATGTCAAGCACGCGGTAAATCTGAGCGCGGAACTCTTCCTCGGTGTACTCCATAGAAACCTTGTCCTCAGGGCAAGCGAGAGTAACGTTCTTAACGTCACCGGTAACATTGATGTCAGCGTACTCCTTGACAACAGAGATGCGCAGCTTGATGAAGGCGCGGGTAACGATGTTGTCACCGTGCATAAGGTCAACCCTTACGATAGGGGTGCGGCCAATGGCCTCCTTGTTGTACTCAACACCTTCAGCGGAGATGACCTTGTAGAGACCCTTCTCAGCGTCAACGCACTGGATGACAGTCTGCTGGTTGGTCTTGGTGCCTTCGCTAGGGATGATGTAATCGCTCTTGGCTACAGAGAACTTGTAGGTGAAACCGAACTTGTCGAGATCGAGAGCCTCGTGTTCGCCGTAGGCATTGATGCAGGTCGCAACGAGAGTCTTGAGGTCGAATACCTTATTGTAAGGCATTTCGTAACGAGGATTCTCTTCGGTAGCGGCATCGAAGGTCTTCATATACTCGTGGTCACGAGTGTTCTTTGCGAGGTTAGCCTTGTCGGAGATGGCAAGAACAGCTGCAGGAACAGCAGCCTCGTTGACGTAAGCGTACTCAGAGTAAACCTCAGGCTTTTCCTCTGCGGCAGCCTCTTCCTCGGTCAGACCGGTCTTGAGGACGGCCTTGAGGGAAACGATGTCAAGCTTGTCTTCGTCGACGGAGTTGTTGAGCTTTTCGTTCTTCTTGATGGTGAAGATAGCGTAACCAGTGGTAGCGTCATACTCAGGAACACCTACGATGCTGACAGGAGCCTCAGGAGCGGTAGCCCTGGTGAAGATGTATTCAGCCTTGTCACCAACGAATGAGAAGTCGGCGCAGTCAACGCCTACAGTCCTAGGGTTGAGACGGTACTTGGCAGTAGTGTTGGCAGTTGCAAAAGCCTTGTAGCCGTTTGCATATGTGCTGTTAGGGAAATTGCCGTAATCGCTGCTGTCTGCCTCCTCACACTCAGGCTCTTCATTTTCCTTGTTATCTGCGAGAGGATCGTAAGCGATGGTCTCGAACATGATGGCAGGAACTCCGTCGTAGTAGTACTCAGGAACGAAAGCGATGCTGGTGAGCCTGTTCTCGATGATGCCGAGGATAGCGTCGATCTTTGTAGTAACCTCAGCGTAGTAAGCCTCAACCTTCTTGTCAAGAGCGTTGACTGCGCTGTTGAGATCCTTAACGGCGTCATCAACCTTCTTGTCAAGAGCGGTAAGCTGCTTCTGGAGTTCGTCGTCCTTTGAACCGAGAGCCTCAAGCTTAGCCTCAAGAGCGCCCTTCTCAGCGTAAGCTCCGAGAACGTCCTCGAGAGCTGCCTCGAAAGTAGCCTGGAAGTCAGCGGTGTTGAACTTGTCAGCGTTGATGGTCGAATCCATAGCCTGGAGAGCCTCGATGGTAGCCTCGAGCTTGCCAGCCTCAGCGTAAACTCCGAGAGCTTCCTTAAGGGCCTTGATGTCACCAAGAGCCTTGGTAGCGTCGGCCTGGGCAGCGTCAGCGGCGTTCTGAGCCTTGTCGGCAGCAGCCTGGGCAGCCTTTACGGCAGCCTGAAGGTCAGTGATGTCAGACTCGGCCTTGTCCATCTTTGCCTGAAGAGCGGAGATGTTCTTCTGAGCGGTTTCAAGAGCAGCCTGAAGTTCACCGATTGTCTTCAGAGCGGCAGCCATCTGCTCCTTGGTAGCGAAGGTGGCGTCAACATACTCCTTGGTGGCAAGGGTAGGGATCACCTTCTCGATAGCGGCAACTCTGTCAGCAAGAGCGGCAGCGTCCTTCTTGAGGGCGTCGATCGCAGCGTTGATGTTCTTCACGTCAGTCTCGTGAGTCTTCGTGAGAGCATCGATCTTGGACTGAATCTCGGACTTCAGAGCCGCGTCAGCAGCAGCATAGTCCTTCTTCAGCTGCGCGATGTCAGCATCGTGCTTTGTCTGAAGCTCTGCAAGAGAAGTCTTGAGGGCAGCGACAGCTGCATCAGTGGCGGTCTGAGCGGACTGAAGGGCAGCAACCTGAGAATTCAGGCTTGAAACCTGCTGCTCAACAGTGCTCAGCTTACCGCTGATAGTGTCGATAGCCTCCTCATTCTTCTCGATGTCTCCAGAGTAGTCCGTACAGCTGGTGTACGCGAATGTTAGACCGGCAACGGCTAACATCGAAACCATTCTAAAAAATCTTTTCATAAAGGATAATTGTTAATAAAAAAAGTTAAACGTTGTTCCTCTTTAGTTATATGTGTCACGGGTACCCGCCAATGGGTACGAGCCAACACAACGGCAAATATATGGGTTTCTTTTTTCATAAACAAGATTTTTCACAAAGAAATCGCCAAAAAAGAGGCAAAATCACAAATATTATTTACTCCAAAGCCCGTTTCAGCATCTTTTACAGGGTTAAAAGGTTCCGGCCACTCCCACACTGCACACTGCGGCAGGTTACGGGCAACCCTGCCGAACACTTTCAAAGGTACGGAATAACAATGAAGAAAACAAGAACCGGCTCTGAATAATTCACTGGAGGGAGCCTGCAACGATGTCCAGGATTTCAGACGTGATCTTCTGCTGGCGGGACTTGTTGTACTCGAGCGTAAGTTCGGAAAGAAGGTCGTTGCCGTTGTCCGTGGCGGTCTGCATTGCGACGGTGCGGGCGGCGTGTTCGGCGGCGGAGCTGTCCAGAAGGGTGGAATAGATGCCGAGGCGCACCGCCTTGGGGAGAAGGTTGGAGACGAGTTCGGCAGGAGAAGGCTCCACGATCATCCGGGTCCGGCCAAAACCTTCACCGGAGCCGGAAGACTCTCCGGATAAGGAACCGGAGGAAAGAGGCAGAAACACCTTTCTGACGGTCGGTTGGGAGGACGTGGAACGGAAGTGGTTGTAAACCAGTTCAATCCTGTCGAACCTTCCAGAAAGGAATCCGTCCATCAGCTCCTGAGCGAGGGCAGAAGCCTCTTCGTAGGAAGGGGCTTCCGACAGGCGGGTGAAGTCACCCGGGCTGCAGAAGCCTTTCTTCTTCATCGCGTCAGCCATCTTGCGGCCTACGGAATAGACCGTGATGTCCGAAGCCTTCAGACCTGCGGAAAGATATTCATCGATGACTGATGACGCCTCGCGGACGGCGTTGGAGTTGAAGGCGCCGCAGAGCGAGGAATTGGAAGCGAAGGCCACCACCGCCACCTTGCGCACCTCACGCGAAGCCGTCAATGAATATGCTTCCCCGGATCCGGCCGCATCCGGGCCGGAGGCGGCATTCCGCATCAGATCGGCGAGGATGCCGTGCAGACGGGTTTCATAAGGAAGCAGGTTCCCGAGCGCAAGCTGAGCCTTGTGAAGTTTGGCCGAAGCGACCAGCTTCATCGCTGAAGTGATCTTGAGAGTGCTGCTGACGGAACCGATCCTGCTCTTTATTTCTTTTAGAGACGGCATATTCTTCTTGCTTCAGGACTTGTCATACGGATGCGGCGGAGCCGGACCGCAGGATGGAGCCCACGGTTTCCTTCGCCACTTCTTCAATCACCCGCATGATGTCTTCGTCGACCTTTCCGGCAGAAAGCCTGTCGATGACATCCTGATGGGATGAACGCATCCGGCCGAGGAACACATTGACAAAATCGTCCACCTGGTCGAGAGCCAGGTCGGCGAGCAGCGCGTGGGTGCCGCAGTAAAGCACGGCGACCTCCTCACCCACCGGCATAGGCGAGTACTGTGGCTGGATCAGCAGACGGTTGTTCTTGCGGCCCTTGTCCAGAGCCATAGCCGTCACCCTGTCAAGATCGGAAGAGAACTTGGAGAATGATTCAAGTTCCTGGAACTGAGCCTGATCGATCTTCAGTGTGCCGGCAACCTTCTTCATCGACTTGACCTGTGCCGAGCCGCCGACTCGGGAAACCGAGATGCCGACGTTGATGGCAGGGCGCTGGCCTCTGTTGAAGAGGTCGGTCTCAAGGTAGATCTGGCCGTCGGTGATGGAGATCACGTTGGTCGGAATGTAGGCGGAGACGTCTCCGGCCTGGGTTTCGATGATAGGCAGGGCCGTGAGGGAGCCTCCGGCCTTGACCTTGCCCTTCAGGGAGTCCGGCAGGTCGTTCATCTTCTCGGCGATGTCCTGCTGGCCGATGATCTTAGCAGCACGCTCCAGAAGTCTGGAGTGGAGGTAGAACACATCGCCCGGATAGGCTTCACGGCCTGAAGGACGGCGCAGAATCAGAGACACTTCGCGGTAGGCCACGGCCTGCTTGGAGAGGTCGTCGTAGACCACGAGGGCTGCACGGCCGGTGTCGCGGAAATATTCACCGATGGCGGCTCCGGCGAACGGGGCGAAATACTGCAGGGCGGCAGGGTCGGCGGCTGTTGCGGCCACCACGACAGTGTAGTCCATCGCGCCCTTCGAACGCAGGGTCTCGACGATGTTAGCGACGGTGGAACCCTTCTGTCCCACTGCGACATAGATGCAGTAAACCGGTTTGCCGGCCTCGTAGGCGGAACGCTGGTTGATTATCGTGTCGACGGCGATGGCCGTCTTGCCCGTCTGACGGTCGCCGATGATGAGTTCCCTCTGGCCGCGGCCGATAGGAATCATCGCATCGATTGCCATTATGCCGGTCTGGAGCGGTTCGGTGACAGGCTGACGGAAAATGACGCCCGGAGCCTTGCGCTCAAGCGGCATCTCGGTCAGTTCACCTTCGATCTCTCCGAGTCCGTCAAGCGGAACGCCGAGCGGATCGACCACGCGGCCGAGCATCTTCTCGCCGACGTTGATGGATGCGATTCTGCCCGTGCGGCGTACTGTCATTCCTTCCTTGACCTCATCGGTCGGTCCGAGAAGCACCGCTCCGACGTTGTCCTGCTCCAGGTTCATCACAACGCCCATCACTCCGCTTTCGAACTCAAGCAGTTCTCCGGCTTCGGCATTGGTCAGGCCGTACATCCTGGCCACTCCGTCGCTGACCTGCAGGACCTTGCCGACTTCTTCGAGATGAAGCGAGCCGTCGATGTCCTTGAGCTGGTCAAGAAGCACCCTGGAAATCTCTCCCGGCCTTATGTTATTGTCTGATGTGTTCATCTGTAATTCTGTTGTTCTTTTCTATGAGACGGCGCCTGACGGCCTCAATCCGGCCGGAGACACTGGCGTCAAGGAGCGTGTCCTCCACCTCGAAGACGAAGCCGCCGATGATGGAACCGTCAACGCAGGTCTGCAGTTCGAGCCTGTACCCGGTCCCGGTCTCCACAAGGGAGCGCAGACGATCTTCAAGAGAGGAATGTCCTGTCCCGGATGACAGCAGAGACGCGTCGGCCACCGTAAGGCGGGCGCGGAGAATCTTCCGGGAGCGATGATATTCATTGATGAAAGCGTTGAATATGAGGCGGATGTACGCTATGCGGCCGTTGCGGTAGAGAAGTGCTATGAAACGGCGCAGTTCGGGTGCCATAACATCCTGGCGGGACTTGCCGCCGCCGGAAAGGGCGGCCTCGAAAAGCGCAAGCTTCTTCGCCGGAGGGACCTCGGAAGAATCCAGCGCGATACGTCTGAATTCCGGAGAGGCCGACAACGCGGCCTGGATTGTCCGGACCTGGCCGAGCACGCGGTCCGTACTGCCGTTCTCATCGGTGAGAGCGAGCAGAGCGGCAGCGTAACGTGAAGCAATCAACCCCGTGTTCATAGTTTCTCTTCCTTATGAAACACCGTCCTTGCCTGAGGAGACCTCATCCAGCAGTCTGTCAACGAGTTCCGTCTGCTCGGAACTGTCGGAGAGAGTCTTTCTCAGGATCTTCTCGGCCACATTGACCGAAATGACGGCCACTTCCCTGCGGATGTCCTTCAGAGCGTTCTCCTTCTCGGCGGCGATCCTGGTCCTGGCCTCGGCGAGAATCCTTCCGGCCTCTTCCTGCGCCTGAACCTTGGCCTGCTCGACGATGGCGTCGCGGGATGCGGATGCCTCCTTGAGGATGCGGTCCTGCTCCCGTCTGGTCTCTTCGATCATCCTGGACTGTTCATCCGCCAGACTGCGGAGCTTTTCTTCCGCTTCCTTCGCGGCCTTGATGGAGCCGTTGATCCTCGCGGCCCTTTTCTCTACCGAGCCGGTGATCATCGGGAATCCCCACTTGGCAAGCACGAAGAAGACGACACCGAAAATCAGCGTCATCCAGACGAGCAGCCCGAAGTCAGGAGTGATGAGTGACATAGCCTACTTCGCGATGAGACAGACAACTATTGCAAAAAGGCAGGCTCCTTCCACGAGGGCGCCCACGATGATTGCGGTCATTCTGTAGTGGTCAGCCTTCTCCGGCTGCCTGGCGCCAGCCTCGAGTGCGGCAGCACCAATCTTTCCGATACCGACGGCTGCGGCCATAGCTGCGAGACCGGCACCGAGAGCGGCGCCGAGCCTTCCGAGTGAAAGGGCTTGAAGCAAAATCGTTGAAAGTAACATAACCTTGTGATTTAAGTTTTAAATATTCAAAAATAAAATTTTAATTCCGTCATTCAGCGGCCTCCGGCTTCTGTCTCGACAGGCCGATGAAGACCGCCGAAAGCATAGTGAACACATAGGCCTGGATGAACGCCACGAGAAGTTCGAGGCAGTCCATGAATATTCCGAGAAGGATGGCCACCGCTCCGAGGCTGCCGTTGAGGGCGGGTCCGAGCTCGGCGGTGATGAAGATGACGGCCACGACTCCCAGAATCATGAAGTGGCCGGCGAGAATGTTGGCAAAAAGCCTTATCATCAGACTGAAAGGCTTCGTGAACATGCCGATGATCTCTATGAGAGGCATCAGCGGCACCGGAACCTTCAGCCAGGTCGGGACCTCAGGCCAAAGAATATCCTTCCAGTAGTGCTTGTTGCCGAATATGTTGACGATGAAGAAGGTGAACAGCGCCAGCACGCAGGTGACGGCGATGTTGCCTGTGACGTTCGCTCCTCCGGGGAAGAACGGGACGATGCCCATAAGGTTGTTTATGAATATGAAGAAGAACGCGGTGAGCAGATAAGGGGAATACTTCCTGTAGTCCTCGCCCACGCAGCTCTTGATGATGTCGTTCTCGATCATCGTCACGAGCATCTCCATCAGCCCTACTCCGCCGGTCGGGGCCTCGTCGCGGGCGTCGTGCCTGCGGTACCAGCGCGCGGTGCCGAGCACGATGAAAAGCAGTATGGAGCAGTTGATCAGCAGGCCGGCGACATTCTTGGTGACGGAGAAGTCCCACGGGCGGACAAAAGTGCCGCCGGAGGTGCGCTCCACGATCTTGCCTTCGTTCGCGCTTCCGGACGGGGCTATGCTGAAGCCTTGATATTCAGCACCGTCCTCAAGTCTCTTCGAACTGAAGCAATGGATGCCCCTGCCTTCCTTGCTGATGACGATGACAGGGAGCGGGATGCTGACAGGATGGCCATTGACGGTGGTGATGTGCCACTCGTAGGAGTCAAGGAC
>CAVCDF010000031.1:0-51553 GCA_963600795.1 Anaerotignum sp.
TAGCTATGGTCGGCGACAGAATCTACACCGACATCGCGATGGGTCACAACGCCGGCGCAGTCAGCGTGCTGGTGCTTTCCGGCGAGACGACTCTGGAGACCGCTCTGAAGGTGGCCGAGGATGCGAGGACGAACCCTTATCCTGAACATTATCCAGCCGACTTCATCGTCCGCGACCTCAAGGAACTGGGCGACCTGATCCTCGAAAGCCACAAGGACTGATTTCCAATGAAAGTCCTTTTCATCCACGGACTTGCGTCCTCCGGAGCCTATAAGATGGCCTCTTCCCTGAGGATTCTTCTCAAGGGAAGCGAGGTCATCGCGCCGGATGTCCCGATCGAACCGCGCGAGGCTCTCGCCATGCTTGAAGGAATATGCCGGGACGAGCGGCCCGATCTCGTTGTCGGGCTGTCTCTCGGCGGGTTCTGGGCGCAGAAACTCCGCGGCTTCCGCAAAATCCTGGTCAATCCGGACTTCCACATCTCGCGGCTCCTTCGCACGAAAGTGGGGGAGTGCGAATATCTTTCCCCGCGCCGCGACGGGGCGCTCACCTTTACCGTCACCGAAGCGATGTGTGATGAATATGCCCGCTTGGAAGCCGTTCAGTTTGACGGACTTGACGCAGCAGAAACGGCACTGACGGCCGGAATGTTCGCCGACCGGGACGAGATGGTGGACTGCAAGGACGAGTTCGAGGAGCATTACCCTGGCCGGTCCCGTTCCTACCCGGGAACGCATCTGCCGACCTACCCGGAAATCAAGAAATACATAATCCCCGTGATAGAAAATGAAGTACCTCGTCAATAACTCCACCGACCCGTATTTCAACTTGGCGTTCGATGAATATTGCCTTGAGAATGTCCGTTCGGGGGAGCCGTATTTCTACTTGTGGAGAAACAGGCCGTCCGTCATCATCGGTCTGAACCAGAACGCTTTCAGCGAGGTCAATCTGGACTTCCTTTCCGCTGAGGGGATTTCGCTGGCCCGCCGCGTGACCGGCGGGGGTGCGGTCTATCACGATCTTCAGAATCTGAACTACACGATTATCGGCCGGAGTCCTTCTCCGCAGCCTATAGTGGATGCTCTGCGGGAGCTTGGCGTGGATGCTGAGCTTACTGGCCGCAACGACATATTCATAGATGGCAGGAAGGTCTCGGGGTACGCCCGCCGTGTGTCGCACAATCAGGAAATCATCCACGGCACGCTGATGTATGACGTTGACCTTGACACTCTTGTGAAGGCGCTGGACACTCCCGGCTCGAAGATGCAGGCCAAGGGCATCGCTTCGGTGCGCAGCCGTGTGGCGAACCTGAAGGAGTACCTCCCGCGGTTCAGTTCCCTGGATGACCTCCAGGCCCGTCTGCAGGAAATTCTTTCCTCCGGTGACGGACAGATGTTCTTGTCGGAGGACCGGATAGCTGAGGTCAGGAACCTTGCGGCCGGGAAGTTCGCCACCTGGGATTTCATCTACGGTCATTCTCACGAAGCCGATTTCGTCTGCAAGGCCCGCCTCTCCTGCGGCAATGTCGAGGCCAACGTCCGCATAGACCGCGGCCTCATCTCCCGCCTCGAATTCACCGGCGATTTTCTCTTCGACACCCCGGCCGACGAGCTTGCCGCCAAGATGGTCGGCCTCCGCTAC
The DNA here is from genome assembly GCA_963600795.1 of Anaerotignum sp. Classification (GTDB taxonomy): domain Bacteria; phylum Bacteroidota; class Bacteroidia; order Bacteroidales; family UBA932; genus Cryptobacteroides. The sequence continues at coordinate 1,642 of CAVCDF010000031.1, forward strand.
GACCGTACCACGGTCAGCGCCTTCCTCTCCGCCCAGCCCGTCTCCCGCTATTTCCGCGGCGCCACCCCCGAAGACCTGATAGCCCTTCTCTTTGCAACGAGGTAGGCCGTGGCGCTTAACTGCTTGAAAATGAGGTAGAACAACAAAGGTCTGGTCGTGATTTTTCGACCAGACCTTTGTTGTTTTTGTTGATTGTCAGATAGTTGTCTGCCACGGCCCCACCGTTGTTCTCCGTCACCTTGCCGGTCTGCCGGTTTCCAAGCTTTAGCCTTGGCCCAAGCCGTCAGCTTCAGTCCGGCCAAGCCGGCTCTTTTACCGGATCGTCATCACGAGGCCCGGCTCGGACTTGTCGCCAGGGGTGGCGGCCATCAGACCGACCTTGCGGATCACATCACCGGAAATCGTCAGGACATTGTCCTTTATCTCCACCTCTGCGGTGATGTCGACAGGCTTCTTGCCCTTAAGGTCCTGGGCGAGGACGCGCGCCTTTGCCGGAATCGGCTCGGCGTACTTGATGCGCAGCGCGGAGTAAGCCCCGAATATTCCTATAGGAGCGTCCTGGGCGCCGGCTTCGATGGTCACGATAGCTTCAGGAGTGTAGCTTCTGCGGATTATGCCGCGCTCGAGAGTGGCCACGGCGATGGCTCCGTTCGGGTAGGTCGACGCCGCCACGAATGGCGCTTCATCTGATGTGCATTCAACTTCCGGCAGAGGCATCCGGCGGCTGATGCGGGCCGGAGCTGCTTCTTTAAGGGTGTCACCAGGGTGGTGTTCAGCCCTCCACGTCTCGTACTCGCCGAGTACCCAGGCATCCTGCAGCAGAACGCTGTCGACCTGTGCGTCATTGTCCACGCCGAACGGCTCGGCTATGCGGTGCCATTTCAGGGCGCGGTTCACCTCGTCGAGCCTGCTCTTCACGTCACGCCCCCCGACAGGGAAAGCGTGGTCAGGATTGCCGTTCGGAAGCGGTCCGTTCAGCGGATGGCGCATCACGCCGATGGCGCAGCCGAGACCGGCGGCGATGTAAGGCTCGTCCTCGCAGTTGATGAGGCCGGCTCCATCCGCGGCCTTGTAAGGCAGTAGGGTGACGATGCGCTGCAGGGTGACAGGAACGGAGGTAACGACTTCCACGTCATAGGTACGGAACACATCGAAGTTTCCTATCTCTTTCTTTATGGAAGCCTGCTCCACCATCACCGAAGGGGCATATTCGTGAGAGAGGCGGGTCAGCATCTTTCTCCATTCACCGTTGCCGCTCATTTTGCCGTAATCCACTTTCCAGTAGGAAACTCCGGCTTTCTGGCTCTCAATCAGTCTTGTTTTCCAGTATTCCTGAGGGTTGTCCTTGTCGGCCTCGGTGGAAGCCTCCTGGGCGCAGAGCCAGCAGCCCAGGCCCTTCCAGCCCTTGCCCTTCACCTTTTCCGTGAGTCCGGCAAGCCGCTCAACCGCGTCCCCTTTGAAGCTAGGGAAGCGTGACTCGTCCAGCCGGGCGCTGCCCATATGCTCCTTGTTGCCGTTGTCGTGGCTTCCTGCAGGAATATCCCAGGAGTCGTCCATCAGGAAGATGAGGTCTTCGCGGAAATCCGGGAAAAAGTCGCACCATCCTTCGAGCGGGCCGTCCCCGAAAAGGTGCTGCTCGTCCATAGCAGCCACCATCGGCCCGTATTCATAATTTACTGAATATCCTTGAATGTTCCAGGTCGAGAAGTAGTCCGGCGCTGACGATGGCTTGTCAGGCACAAGCGATCTGTCGGTCTGGCAGGCCGTCAGCAGTGCCGCCGCGGCCAGGATGATGGTGGTCTTTTTCATTTTCATTGTGCTGTAGTGTTTGAATATTGTGTGTATTGTTGTTGTCTGACAGTGTTTTTATGTGTTTCAGCGGTGCAAAGGTAAGAATATTTTTGTACCTTGCGGAAGATTCCTGAACAGAATCGGATACAACTAATAATAACAATATAATTAATAACTGTACAAAATGAAGAAGTTATTGTTTCTTATTGCCCTTTCGGCAGTGATGACCGCGCAGGCTAAAGACGTGAAAGTGGTCTCTCCTTCGGGAAAGATTTCCGTAACCATTACCGACAAGGGAGGCTCACTCTCATATTCCGCAGCTCTCGACGGCAAGACGGTCTTCGACCAGACCGGACTGCAGATGAAACTGACTACTAGGACTCTGGGCGAGAATGCAAGAATCAGAGGCGTCAAGACACAGAAAGTCAGCAATGTCCTGACCCCGACAGTGTCTTTCAAGCAATCCACGATCCATAATGACTACACCGAGGCGACCCTCTCGATGAAGGGCAATTACAAGATGGCGTTCCGCGTGTTTGACAATGCTGTCGCTTACCGTTATATCCTTAATGAAAAGGATTCCGTCTATGTGGTTGACGAGACGTTCAATCTGAAGCCGACTGAAGAGATGGCCATCCATTACCAGGGTACCGGCGGTTGGAAAACTTGTTCTGAGACCCCTTACGTCAACTGTATGCTGAAGGAGTGGCGGAACGACCAGGATATGGCCGTCCTTCCTGTGGGCCTGTCATCGGTCAGCGGAGATGTCCAGCTGCTCATCTCGGAGAGCGACCTTACGGACTATCCTGGCCTTTTCCTCCGCGGAAACGGAGAGAAGGACTGTCTGAGCGGCAAACTTGTGCCGTATTACAAGAAGTGGGTGCTGGACGATGACCGCGGAACTGAAATCAAGGAACTTGCAGAATGGGCCGCACGTACTTCCGGCAAGCGTGCCTTCCCGTGGAGGTATGTGGTGATGACTGATTCCAAGGGACTTCTCGAACAGACTCTTACGGCTCAGCTGGCAGCTCCTTGCGAACTTGAGGACACGGACTGGATAGTTCCCGGACAGGTTTCCTGGGACTGGTGGAACCACAAGAGCATCTACGGACCGGACGTGAACTTCAAGCCCGGCTGCAACACCGACACTTACAAGTACTACATCGACTTCGCTTCAAAGTACGGAGTGAAGTACATAATCATGGACGAAGGCTGGGCTGAGAACACATTCACCCCGTTCACTCCTAATCCTGACCTTGACCTTCAGGAGTGCATACGCTACGGTAAGGAGAAAGGCGTGGGCATTATCCTCTGGCTGACCTGGTCCTGCGTCGAGCGGAACCTCGACACCATCTTCGACACCTATGAGAAGTGGGGCGTGGCAGGTACTAAGATCGACTTTATGGACCGCCAGGACCAGTGGATGATCAACTGGTACGAGCGCACCATAAAGGAAGCGGCCAAGCACCATATCATAGTCGATTTCCACGGAGCGATGAAACCTGCCGGACTGGAGTACCGCTACCCTAACCTCCTCGCCTATGAGGGAGTTCTCGGCCTTGAGCAGATGAGCAGATGCCAGCCTGACAACACGCTGTACATTCCGTTCCTCAGGAATGCAGTCGGCCCTGCGGATTTCACTCCAGGCGCGATGGTGAACACGCAGCCTGAATACGACGAGTGGTCATATCCGAACCCTTCCGCAGTCGGAACACGAGCATACAGCATGGCTCTGTTCACGGTGCTGGAGACGGGGACTCAGATGCTTGCCGATTCGCCTACTCAGTACTACAAGAACCCTGACTGCATCGCTTTCCTGAGCAAGGTTCCGGTAACGTGGGACGAGACTAAGGCCATCGAGGCGAAAATCGGTGAATATCTCATCATTGCAAAGAGAAACGGCACGAAGTGGTTCGTGGCCGGCATCTGCAACGGAAAGCAGGATGTGCGCGACTTCTCGGTCCCTCTTGATTTCCTTGGCGGCGGAAAGCATACGATGACTTTGGTTACCGACGGATTCAACGCCGGTCAGCAGGCAATGGACTATCGTATGACGACCGAGCAGGTTGATAATTCTACCGTGCTGAAGATCAGAATGGTCCGCAACGGCGGTTTCACTGCCGTCATCGAATAGGCCGGAACGGTCGGAAGGATTCGACTCCTCCTATGCTTATCCTTGCACCATCCCGAGGTCGGTGAAGAGGCGGCGGTAGGCCGCGGCCTTCCTGTCGAGGGATAGGGGATAGGCACGGGAGGAGGATGGCATCCGATAGAGGCGCATCCGGCGGCCTTCAAAAACGAATTCTGAATATTCTCCAAGAGCCGGAGCTGTCGCGCCGAAGGTTTCGCAGAGGGTCTGTGTGGCTTTCTCGCCGGTGGTAACGATGGCCTGGCACTGAGGGATTTTCCTCAGCAGGGCCGGAATGTCGGTAGGGGTGACAACCTCCAGGAACTTGTCGGAGGCGTTGTCCTTGAGGCGGCGCACCGCGGTGGCGGTGTCGTACATCGCGATGCCGGCTTCGGTGCAGAAATCCACGATGTCCTCCAGCCTGAACTTCCTGGCGCCGATGTCCACGAAGCGGTTCTTGTCTCCGAAGAAGACCAGACCCATTATCCGCCACATGTCGTTGATGAAATTCGGGTAGTAGAATTCAATGCTCCAGCGTTTCGGCTGGGGCGGGAAACTGCCGAGCATCAGCACTTTGGCGTTTCCCGGGAGAAACGGCTCGAACGGATGCCGCTCGACAGGAAGCGAACAAGCCGCTCCGACAGACCCGGCGGCCATCGAAGCGGCTTTGACAGAATCCTTCCGGATGTTCATCGCTTGTTACTTGGCGGCATCGGCGGAACCTTCGACAAAGGCCACGATCTCGCCCTTGACGACCTTGTCGCCCTGCTTCCCGAGGGTGGCCACAATGCGGCCGTCGACGGCAGGGACAAGTCCCTCCATTCCGTAATATGTCTGCACGAATCCGACGGCCTTGCCGGCTTTGACCTCCGTGCCCGCTATCGGGGGCACGGAATCGTCCTGGACATCGACCTGCCACAGGAGCTGGCCCTTGGCCGGAGCCTGCACAGGAACCGCGTGAGGATACTTGCGGGCATATTCATCGGCATCGAACTTAGGCATCTCGACAATAGGGCGCACAACCTCGATCGGGGCGTTGGCCTTGGCTTTCAGGTCGGCGAGCTCGGCGTTGAAACGCTGCTTGGCCACGCCGCTCCTGTAGTCCCTGTACTGGCGCTCGTGCATCGCGAACTCGAAAAGTTCCTCCTCGTCCTGACCTTCGTCCCAGCCTTCGTCCTTCATCATCTGACGGAACTTCGGCAGTTCGTCCGGGTACATCTCCTGAGGATCTCCGTCGTAGAACTCCAGACCTTTCTCCTTGGCAAGGGCGACGATCTCCGGAGCGAGCTGGCCCGGAAGACGGCCCATCTTGCCCAGAATCATATTCCAAGTGTCCTTGTCTATGGTGGTCCAGCGAGGCTTGCCGTTCAGCAGGTTGAGCAGGTTCATCAGGGCGGTGTTCTTCGTGTACTGGCTGAACGGGGTCACGAGAGGCGGGTAGCCGAGACGCGGCCAGACATATTCAACCTCCTGGAAGAGCTTGACCATCAGTGTGTCAAGGCTGATTTCAGGACGGCCGTGAGCCCTTTCGGCGGCGTTGATCGCACCCTGGAAGCCCTTGAGGTCGGCCATCATCGAGCCCATCATTCCGCCCGGCAGACCGCAGCCCACGAGCAGAGAACTCATCTTCGCGTTGGCAGGGTTGATCCAGTAGCCGAGGAAATCGTCGATGAACTTCTGCGTCAGGCGGCGGACCTCCATGTACGCGTCCATATTCAGATCCTTCACAAGGAAGCCGTCGGCCTTCATCATCTCCCTGATGGTGATGACGTCCGGGTGCACCTTGCCCCAGGACAGCGGCTCGACCGCCACGTCAAGGTAGTCGGCTCCGGCCCTGGCGACCTCAAGCATCGAGGCGGGGGAGAAGCCCGGCCCGCTGTGGCCGTGGTACTGGACTATGATGTGAGGATATTTCTTCTTTATGTCCCTTGTCAACTGCGCAAGGAAGGTAGGACGGCCGATGCCCGCCATGTCCTTGAGGCAGATTTCGTCGGCTCCATATTCAACGACCTTGTCGACGATGCCCATATAGTACTCGACCGTGTGGACAGGGGAATTGGTGATCGAGAGGGCGACCTGGGAGATCATTCCGCCTTTCTTGGCGAACTCGACCGAGCGGCGCAGGTTCCTGTGGTCGTTGAGGCCGCAGAACGAACGTGAGATGTCTGTTCCCTGCTTTTTCTTGACCTTGAACATCAGTTCCCTGACATCGGCCGGGACTGGGTTCATTCTCAGGCCGTTGAGGCCTCTTTCGAGCATGTGCGTCCGGATGCCGGCCTTGTGGAAAGGAGCGGTCCAGCGGCGCACGGCCACGTTAGGATTCTCTCCGAAGAGAAGGTTGACCTGCTCGAAGGCTCCGCCGTTGGTTTCGACGCGGTCGAAGCAGCCCATATCGATTATCGCCGGAGCGACCTCCTCAAGCTGGTCCACACGCGGAACGTACTTGCCGGAGGATTGCCACATATCCCTGTAAACGAGGGAGAATTTGATTTCTCTTGCCATAAAGCTGTCTTTTAAAGATCAACAATCAACTTACAAATATACAGATTTTTAATTTTTTGAGGGAGATGGAATTTTGACTAACTTTGTAAGTTATGAAAAAAATGTTTCCGATAGTGCTGACGGCCTTGATGGCCTTGTTCTTCCTGACGGGCTGCGACTTCTTCCGCAGACTGGCCGGAAGACCTGATTCTGAATGGATAAAGGCAAAAGCCGAAGCTATCGGAAGGGAAGAGGCCGCCAGGCAAGCGAGACTGGATTCGATAGCCGCCGCAGAAAAAGCCGCCGCTGATTCGACCGCTGCTGCCGACTCCATCGCCCGGGCGAACCATATCTACCGTTACTGCATAGTGCTCGGCTCCTTCTCCAGCCGCGACAATGCGGAACGCTATCTTGACGAGATTTCCGGGAAGGGCTATCCCGGAACCCTGATACAGTTCCGCAATGGAAGCACGGCAGTCGGAATCTGCCTCACCGACAGCCAGGAGGAGGCAAGGAAGTCTCTGGCTGATCTGCAGAGGCAGGATTTTTGTCCAAAGGGCGCCTGGATTTTAGAAAGGAAACAGCAATGAAACCGAGACTAAAGATTTTCTGCTTTCTTTGCGCTCTGATTGTGAGCGCTTTCCCGTCGTATTCCCAGTTCAGGACGGGAGCTTATGAAGACCTTGACGACAGCGAGACTGTCAGGGCACTTAAAGAACACGTCTCCACCCTTTCCGCCGCCGTCATGGAAGGGCGCAGGGCCGGCTCCGAAGGAGAAAAGATGGCCGCCGAATACGTTACCAAAGTCCTGAAGGGTTATGGGGTTGACATTCTGTCCGGAGAAAGCGGCGATGTGTTCGGCCTCCGGCAGGAGAACGGTGACACTTTGACTTCGAGAAATGTCTGCGGATTCATTGAAGGGTGGGACAAAACCCTGAAAAACAAATATATAGTCATAGGCGCGCGGCTGGACAACCTGGGTTCGGACACAATGACGGTAGATGGCCGGCAGGTCGAGAGAATCTACTACGGGGCCAACGGCAACGCCTCTGGTCTCGCGATGATGCTTGAACTGGCGCGTCTGCTGCAGACGAACCGCTCTCTGCTGGGCCGGTCGGTGCTCTTCATCGCTTTCGGAGCTTCAGGCCGGACTTTCGCCGGTTCGTGGTACTTCCTGAACAGAGCCTTTTCTGATGCCGCGGAAATAGACGCGATGGTCAATCTGGACATGGTCGGCACGGGCGGGAACGGCTTCTATGCCTACACGTCGTCCAACGCTGACCTCAACGCCGTGATACAGTCGCTTGCCGGCCAGCTCCAGCCGATTCAGCCTGAACTGACGGCTCAGGAACCTTATCCGTCAGACCACAGAGCCTTCTACGACAAGGGAATCCCTTCAGTTTTCTTCACGACCGGCAAGTATCCTGAATATGCCAGCGAGCGCGACACCCAGTCAATCATCGACTACGAAACGATGGAAAGGGAACTTGAATATGTCTACAATTATTCCAAGGCTCTCACCACCGGTCCGAAGCCGCTGTTCAATCCGTCCGAGGTGTCGGGTCTTACGAAGGAAGGCGGTGCCGTCATTCCGTACTATGACTGTGACTACAAGCCTACGTTTCTCGGCAGCGCGGACCCTAAGGTGTTCCTTCAGAAGTGGGTCTACACTTATATGAAATACCCGAAGGAGGCTGTCAGCCAGGGCATCCAGGGCCGCGTCCTCGTCGAGTTCGTTATAGATGAGAAAGGAAAGGTCGGAGACGTGAAGGTGCTCCGCGGAGCAGATCCGCTTCTGGACGCGGAAGCCGTCAGGATAGTGTCCGCTTCGCCGGACTGGAAGGCCGGGTGGCTGCGCGGAAAGAAGGTGAAGTCGAGAATGTCACTTTACATCGAGTTCCGTCTCGAGAGGAAGGGCAGTTTCGGGATAAAGAAGAATGATTATCAATGATTTCAGGATAATCAACCGTCGGTAAGGAATCTAAAAAACAAGAATTTATAAAATGGACTACGATTTCAGGAAAATTGAAAAAAAGTGGCAGACCTGCTGGGCTGAGAACGGCACGTTCAAGACCAGGGAGGATGCTTCCAAACCTAAGTACTATGTTCTGGACATGTTCCCGTACCCGTCAGGGGCGGGTCTGCACGTGGGTCATCCGCTGGGCTACATAGCCAGCGACATCTATTCCCGCTACAAAAGGCTGAAGGGCTTCAACGTCCTCCACCCTATGGGCTACGACGCCTTCGGTCTTCCGGCTGAGCAGTACGCGATCCAGACAGGCCAGCATCCTGAGGTCACGACAGTCAACAACATCAACCGCTACCGTCAGCAGATGGACCGCATAGGCTTCTCCTATGACTGGAGCCGTGAACTCCGCACCTGCGACCCGGGCTACTACAAGTGGACCCAGTGGGCTTTCCTGAAGATGTTCGGATCGTGGTACGACAACGATGCGCAGAAGGCCCGTCCGATAGAGGACCTTGTGGCGGCCTTCGAGAAAGGCGGCAGTCAGGCTGTCAACGCGGCCTGCACCGACCACGAGCCGTTTACGGCGGAGCAGTGGAAGGCATATTCAGAGAAAGAGAAATCCGACGCTCTGATGAACTACCGCATCGCCTACCAGGGCGAGACTGCGGTGAACTGGTGCGCCGGACTCGGGACCGTGCTGGCCAACGACGAGGTCAAGGACGGCCTCTCCGTGCGCGGCGGCTTCCCTGTGGAGCAGAAGAAGATGAAGCAGTGGCAGCTGCGCGTTTCGGCCTATGCCGGAAGGCTTCTCGAAGGTCTTGACAGAATCGACTGGACCGACTCCCTGAAGGAGATGCAGCGCAACTGGATCGGCAAGTCCAACGGCTGCGAGGCCGTCTTCAAGTGCTACAACGGCGAGACCGAGCACGACGTCACCATATTCACAACCCGCGCGGACACGATGTTCGGCGTGACATTCATGGTGCTTGCGCCGGAGAGCGACCTCGTTGAGGTTCTGACCGCTCCGGAGCAGAAGGCGGCTGTGGATGAGTACCTTGCAGCGGTGAAAAAGAAGACGGAGCGCGAAAGGATCGCCCAGACCAAGACAGTCACCGGCGTGTTCAGCGGCTCCTACGGCGTGAACCCGATGACCGGCGACAGAGTCCCGATCTGGATTTCCGAATATGTCCTCGCGGGCTACGGCACGGGCGCGATAATGGCGGTCCCTGCCCACGACAGCCGCGACTATGCGTTCGCCAAGAAGTTCAATCTGCCGATCATTCCTCTGATTGAGGGCTGCGATGTCAGCGAGGAAAGCTTCGACGCGAAGGAAGGTAAGATGATGAACTCCGGCTTCCTGAACGGAATGGATGTCAAGGATGCGATTCCCGCAGCCATTGAATATGTTGAAAAACATGGCATCGGCCACAGAAAGGTCAACTACCGTCTGCGCGACGCCATATTCAGCCGCCAGAGGTACTGGGGCGAGCCTTTCCCGATCTACTACAAGAACGGCATCCCGACTCCTGTCCCGTTCGAGAAACTGCCTCTGACCCTGCCTGAGATCAGTGAGTTCAAGCCGACCGAGAACGGCGAACCGCCTCTCGCCCGTGCGAAGGACTGGACCTACGAAGGCTGGCCTCTGGAGACCAGCACGATGCCGGGCTTCGCCGGCTCAAGCGCCTACTACCTGAGGTATATGGACCCTCACAACTCCGAGGCGCTGGTTGACAGGAAGGCAGATGAATACTGGCGCGATGTGGACCTGTACATAGGCGGCACCGAACACGCCACGGGCCATCTGATCTACTCCCGTTTCTGGGACAAGTTCCTCTACGACCTCGGTTATGTCTGCGAGGACGAGCCATTCCGCAAGCTTGTCAACCAGGGAATGATCCAAGGCCGTTCCAACTTCGTCTACAGAATCGTAGGCACCAACAAGTTCGTCTCCTATGGACTGAAGGACCGGTACGAGACGACCGAGATCCACGTGGACATCAACATCGTCCGCAACGACAGGCTAGACCTCGAGGCCTTCAAGGCCTGGAGACCTGAGTTCGCCGACGCTGAATTCATCCTCGAGAACGGTGAATATGTCTGCGGCTGGGCAGTTGAGAAGATGAGCAAGTCGATGTACAATGTCGTCAATCCGGACAAGATCTGCGATGACTACGGCGCCGACACCCTCCGTCTCTACGAGATGTTCCTCGGCCCTCTCGAGCAGTCAAAGCCGTGGGACACAAAGGGCATCGACGGAGTCAACCGTTTTCTGCGCAGGTTCTGGAAACTCTTCTACGAAGGCGACAGCTTCATCGTGACAGATGAGAAGGCCACTCCTGCCGAACTCAAGGCCCTCCACAAACTGATCGCCAAGGAGCAGGAAGACATCGAGCACTTCTCCTACAACACCACGGTCAGCGCGTTCATGATCACTCTGAACGAACTCGTCGGGGCCAAATGCCACAAGAGGGAGATTCTCGAGCCGCTTACGGTTCTGCTTTCTCCTTTCGCTCCCCATATCGCCGAGGAACTCTGGGAGGCTCTCGGCCACAAGGAAAGCATCACCTACGCTCACTTCCCTGAATTCAATCCGGCTCTCGCCGCCGAGGACAACGTCACCTACCCTGTCTCCTTCAACGGCAAGATGCGTTTCACCGTGGAACTTCCTAAATCCTTGACGCCCAAGGAGGTCGAGGCTGAGATCCGCGGAATGGAACAGACCGGTAAATATGTCGGCGGACAGAACATCGTCAAGGTGATTGTCGTTCCCGGCAAGATAGTCAACTTCGTTCTGAAATAACATCGATAATATGTCTGGCAAGTCATCAAACATTCTAAGAGGCATCAAGGAATATGTCATAATCACACTCGGAATCCTGGTCTACACGGTGGGCTGGACTGTGTTCCTGACTCCGAACAACCTCATCGGAGGCGGTGTGTCGGGCATAAGCGCAATCATCCAGTATGCCACGGGCCTCAAGATGGGATATTCCTATTTTCTCATCAACGCCGTGCTGCTGATAGTGTCCCTCTTCATCATCGGCCCGTCGTTCGGAGTCAAGACAGTCTATGCGATCATTCTGGCTTCCACCTGCCTCAATGTGCTGCAGACGGTGATTCCGACGTCCATAATCCAGGACTTCGCATTCTCCAACGGCAAACTGATGTGTTCGATCATAGGCGGCTCAATGGCCGGCCTCGGCATCGGAATGTCCATCTCCCAGGGGGGAAGTACCGGAGGGACTGACATCATAGCATTGATAATCACAAAGTTCAGGAACGTGTCCCCGGGAAGGATCATTCTGACGCTCGATGTGTTCATCATCGCTTCGTCACTGCTCTTCCCTTCCTTCACTCAGGACGGTCAGGCCATCACGTTCGACGGAAAATTCGTCACTGCCGTCTATGGTATGATCATCGTGACCGTCTGCGGTTATGTGGTTGACCTTTACCTTGCAGGCTCCAAGCAGAGCGTCCAGCTCTTCATCCTGTCCCGCAAGTATCAGGAGATAGCGGATATGGTTGTCAAGGATCTTCACAGGGGAGTGACAGTTCTTGATGGAGAAGGCTGGTACACCAAGCAGAAATCTTCTGTCGTGATGGTCATCACCCGGAAAGCCGACCTGAATCTGATGCTCCGCTCCATAAAACGTATAGATCCGGATGCTTTCCTTTCAATATCTTCAGTGACAGGAGTTTATGGACAGGGCTTCGATTCGATAAAAGGCACAAAGAAAAGTTAGAACATAAAAGAAAAGCAATCTTTTTCCAGATACCCCCGGGCAAACCACTGTCCGGGGGCTGTTTTTTGGTAAATTAAGCCCAACAAACTTGAAAGACAATCAAACTGCCATATGACAACATTCTTTTCAATTGTGGCCATAGCGGAATACATTTTCTTTCTGTTGCGGGACATCAGGTCAAGCAAGGGGAACAGGTCCGCAAGGTTTGCGCTCCGTATGCTGTCAGTGATTTGCGGAGCCGTTATGATTCTTAGTGAAATGCTGGTGTTCAGGCCTCTGGACAGGCAGGAACTGTCGCTTGACATCGCCGTCTCCGCGGCGATGCTGGTGGTGTTCCCCTGCTCCTCCGAGAGCACGGCACTGTCGATGGAGATGTCCTCCGGCCTTGCGGTCACAGGACTTGCCTCGATGCTGCTTTTCGACACCAGACCGGTGGGGTCGCTGGCATTCAGATCCCAGCGATTCGTCCTGACTTCCGCCGTAATCATCGTTTTGTGCTTCTGGTACTTCATCAATGTGGCGATGAAGAAGTTCTCCGGAATACGAGCGATGTTCAGAAGCTCCGCCATCTGGCAGAATGTCGAAGACTATTCCCGTTTCATCTATCTTATGGCTTTCCTTGTCATCGGTGCGCTGTCAATCTGCGCCGTCTCGATACCGTGCAATTTTGGTGAAGTCCTGTCTTCGGCCTCGCTGATGCTTTTCCTCGCGCTGTACGCGCTGCTCTACCTGCGCGCGATGACCGGCAGGACATACATAATAAACAGACAGATAGAAAAGAAGATAAAGGACATAATAAAAGGTGACCTGAGGACATCTTACGCGGACAAGGCCGAGGATGACAAGAAGATGAACAACCTCTACAGAAGGATCGTGATGTTTATGGAGGAGAAGAAGCCTTACCTGGATCCGTCGTTCGACATGACTGACCTCTCGGACAAGATGTTCACCAACAAACTGTATCTGTCCAAGACCATCAACATACTTTCAGGGCGCAATTTCCGCCAGTTCGTCAATTACCACAGAATCCAGTACGCCCTGTCGCTCTTCAGGCAGGACAGGCATCTGAAGGTCAACGAAGTGTCCGAGATGTCGGGATTCCACACTCCGGTCTCGTTCAATATGGCGTTCAAGGTCAACACGGGGATGACACCTACGGAATGGCTTCAGGAACACGTTTCCGACAGCGGCACCGAATCATCGGGCGGCAGGAAACTGCAGTAGCCGTCTCAGACTTTCCAGGAGGCTGGCGGCGGAGCGATTATTCTGATTTCATCCTTCCTTACCGGATGGATGAAATTGATTTCGTGCGAGTGCAGGCATATTCCTCCGTCAGGGTTTGACCTCGGCGCCCCGTACTTCAGGTCTCCTTTGATGACGCATCCTATGGATGCTAGCTGGCACCGGATCTGGTGGTGCCTGCCGGTCAGAAGCTTGACTTCTACGAGCGAATATCTTTCCGTGTCACCGATGTGGGTGTAGATGAGCTTCGCCAGTTTGGCTCCGGGTGTGTTCTCCTTCGCTATGAAGCTCTTGTTGAGTTTCTCGTTGCGCACAAGCCAGTTGTCCAGTTCGGCGGACTCCGCCTGCGGAGCGGCGCAGCATAGGGCCCAGTATGTCTTGTGGACCTGTCCGGAACGGAACAGTTCCGACATTCTGGACAGAGCCTTGGAAGTTTTGGTAAAGACGGTTATCCCGCTGACGGGCCGGTCAAGGCGGTGGGGGATGCCGATGAAGACTCCGCCCGGCTTGCCGTCCCTCTGGGCTATGAATGCCCTCAATGTCTCGGCAAGACATTCGTCTCCAGTCTTGTCGGCCTGGACAATCTCTCCGGGCCTCTTGTTGAAGATTATGATGTGATTGTCTTCGTGAAGGATTCTCGAAGCGATGTCCCGGAATTCGTCTTCCGCCAGGGTTCTGTACATCATTGCCTATTCCTTAGGGACAAGGGCGAAGGTGAGCTCTCCCTTGCAGCACAGTTTGCCTCCCACTTCCAGTTTGGCGGAGCAGAAGTAAAGCTGTCCCCTTTTTTCATCGACGTGAGAGGTGACCTCGCAGACATCTCCGGGTTTTACGGGATTCTTGAAGCGCACCTTGTCCAGTCCGGCGTAGAGGGTGATGTGTCCAGGGATGTCTTCCTTCACGAGGACAGCGCAGCTTTGAGCCATTATCTCGCAAAGAATCACTCCCGGCACGATAGGGTTGCCCGGGAAGTGTCCTCTTGTGAAGAATTCGTCTTCCTTGATGCGGTACTTTGTGTGGGCGTAACCGCTCTCGTCCGTCTCCGCCTCGTCAATCAGAAGCATCGGCTCTCTGTGAGGCAGGAACTGCTTGATGTCTTCTTTAGTCATCATATTCGTTATTCCGTACATTTTCTGAATGCAACGCAGGCGTCGTGTCCGCCGAACCCGAAGGAATCGGAGATTCCGATCGTCAGGTCGGTCTTCACGGCCTCGTTAGGAGTGTAGTCCAGGTCGCATTCAGGATCAGGGGTGTCCAGGTGAATGGTCGGAGGGCAGATTCCGTCGCGGAGAGCGAGAATCGTTGCGATCGCCTCAGCCGCTCCCGCCGCTCCGAACATATGTCCGGTCATCGACTTGATGGAACTGATGTGGGCCTTGTAGGCATAGTCTCCGAGAGCGAGCTTGTAGGCGGTCGTCTCGGCCACGTCGTTGAGCCTTGTGCCTGTGCCGTGGGCGTTGATGTAGAGATTGTCCTTTTCCTTGTCGAATCCGGCCTCTTCGAGGGCTATCTCGATGCACTTCGCCTGTGTCGAACCGTCAGGTCTCGGGGCTGTGGAGTGATAGGCGTCGCAGGTGTTGCCGTAGCCGACCATCTCGCCGAGAATTTCCGCTCCGCGGGCTTTGGCGTGCTCATATTCCTCAAGGACGAGGACTGCCGCTCCGTCGGCCATCACGAAGCCGGCGCGGTTGGCGTTGAACGGAAGTGAGGCGTATTTAGGGTCAGTCGCCCTTGAAAGGGCTTTTGCGTTGGCGAAGCCGGCGATTCCGATAGGAATGGTGGCGTTCTCGCATCCTCCGGTGATGATTGCGTCGGCATAGCCGTGCTTGATGGCCCTGTAGGCCTCTCCCATAGCATTGGTTGAGGTGGCGCACGCGGTCACGATGTCAACGCAAGGACCTTCTGCGTGATGGATGATTGCGATGTGGCCGGCGGCGATGTTGGAGATCATCGTAGGGATGAACAGCGGAGAGATCCACTGTCCTGAAGGATCCTCGATCATTTTGCCGCACTCTCTGAACTGGGTTGAGAATCCGCCGATTCCTGAACCGACATAAACTCCGAGCCTGAACGGATCGATGTTCTTGCCCTCTCCCTGGGAGCAGAGTCCGGACTGCTTCATCGCCTGGTATGCGGCCGCGACTCCGTACTGAGTGAACAGATCCTGCTTTCTGATGAACGGCTTGTCCATTCCGTATTCCTCAGCCTTGAAGTCCTTGATGATTCCGGCAATCTTCACCGGAAGGTTTTCAGTCGGGAATGCGGTGATGAAGTCGATGCCGCAGGCACCGCCGCAGAGGTTGCTCCAAAATGTGTTTACATCGTTGCCGACAGGTGAGATCACTCCCATTCCTGTCACTACTACTCTTTTGTCCATTATGTGTTTTTTATTCTTATTCCGTTAAAAGTCCGGAGGCGCCGGCGAGGAGTTTCCCGGCTCCGTCCATAAGGTCCTCCACGATTTCTTTCGCCGTTTCCTTCTTCTTGATCATACCGGCGACCTCTCCCGCGAGGAAACTTCCACCTGCGAGGTCACCGTCGAACACGGCCTTGCGCATCGAGCCGGTGCCGAATTTCTGCACCTCTTCCTTGGAGACTGCAGGGTCATATTCCATCTTGAAGAATTTCTTCGCGAACGGGGTCTTGAGGCCGCGCACCGCATCGCCGAGCGACTTTCCGGTCACCATCGTGCTGACATCGGAAGCTGCGATGAGCCTTGCCTTGTAGTTTTCGTGAATATGACATTCGTCGGCGATGAGGAACCTTGTGCCGACCTGCACACCTTTCGCTCCCAGCATGAAGGCTGCGGCTACTCCTCTTCCGTCGAAGATTCCGCCGGCGGCGAGTACAGGAATATCCAGGGCGTCAACAACCTGCGGAACCAGCGCCATAGTGTGTGTGTCACCGATGTGTCCGCCGGACTCCGCTCCTTCGGCGATGACCGCCGCGGCTCCGAGTTCCTGCATCTTGAGGGCGTATGCCACCGAGGCCACTACCGGAATCACCTTGATTCCGGCGGCTTTCCACTTGTCCATGTATGCTGAAGGGGAGCCGGCTCCGGTCGTGAGGATTTTGACGCCTTCCTCGATGACCATGTCCGCCACCTCGCCGGCATTCGGAGCCTGAAGCATAATGTTCACTCCGAAAGGCTTGTCGGTCAATGTCCTGCATTTGCGGATCTCTTCCCTTACCGCTTCGGTGCCGAAATTTATCGACGAAATCAGGCCGAGGCCGCCGGCATTTGAAACGGCCGCGGCGAGTTTTGCATCTGCTATCCAGGCCATTCCACCTTGGAACAGCGGATACTCGATGCCGAGCATATCGCAGATTATACTTTTTATCATATCGTGCAAATATAACAATTAATGTTCAGATTACCATTCGACTACGGCGGCTCCTGAAAGCAGGCCGGCTCCGAAGGCGCTGAACACAAGGATGTCGCCTTTCTTGAACATCCCCTTCCTGTTGCATTCGTCCAGCAGGATAGGGCAGGAGGCCGAAGAAGAATTGCCGTGGTCCGTGATGTTGATCGGGAATTTCTCCGCCGGCTGGCCCATATAGTCTATGATCGAGCCGATGATTCTCTGGTTTGCCTGATGCACCATAAAGTACGAGACTTCGTCTTTGCTGACTCCGATCTCTTCCAGCAGGCCTTCGACTCCCTTGGTGCAGGCGCGGACGGCGAATTTGAACACTTCGCGCCCTTTCATCTGCAGAGGCACGCTCTCTTCGTTCTTGGACACATACGGCGTGTCCACAAGAGTGCGTTTCTGCCAGATCTGGCTGACGGACGGTTCGGCGTGCAGCTTCGTGCCCTTGACGTTGTCTCCTTCGCCGAGCACCACGGCTCCGGCGCCGTCTCCGAACAGCACGCAGGTGCTTCTGTCCTTCCAGCTAGACATCCTGGTCGGTTCCTCCACGCAGGCGATCACCGCGGTCCTGATCTTGCCGGCCTTGTAGTAGGTCTCGGCCATGTCAAGAGCGTAGATGAAGCCCGGGCAGGCGCAGTTGATGTCGAACATCGGACAGTTTATGCCCAGTTTCTCCGCGATTATGCAGCTCATTCCTGGGGTCGTGTATTCGGACACTACGTTGGAAACTATGAACAGGTCGATTTCGGACGGTTTCAGTCCCGACATCTCAAGAGCTTTGCTGACGGCTTCGGTTCCGAGGTCTTCAATGTTCTCGTCGGAAATCACGTGTCTCGACTTGATTCCCGTCCTCGGGAAAATCCATTCGTCGCTGGTGTCGAGAAATCCTTCCAGCATTCCGTTGGTGACGATTTTCCTTGGAAGCGCGCTTCCTGTGCCGATGATTTTCATATTGTTGTTCCTTTATGATGTTCAAGCGTTATGATCAGATACGGTATGCACCGTATACAAAAGTACTTTTGCCTCTCCGCGTGGCAAAATATATGTGGTGAAGGTGCGGCGGTATTCGTGACAAGCGCGTAAAAGTGGCAATTTCGCAGGATTTGTGGCGAATTTGCCGATGCTTTTTGAATATCGATAATTATAAAAAGTGTTATATTTGCCTGTTAAATTTATGACGATGGGTTTTTCGAGCAAGCTTTTGCCTGAATATTTCAGGGGCAAAAACCAACTTATCTACACAGTGACCTTCACGGCCCTGTTCTCCATCGTGTTTCTTCTGATGAGCCTGCCGTTTTCGCACAACAGCTGGATGGAACTGGGCAATTCGCGTTTCTTCGTGTTCACCGTGCTCTTCGCTCTCGGAGCCCTGTCGGTAGTCATACTCAGCCGGTACATCATGTACAGGACCCGGACAAGGATAAAGATGACTTATCTCGGTTATGTGGCCTGGTGCCTTGCCGAAGTGCTCGTGATCTGTCTGGCATATTCGTTCATCACGGTGCCGATCACTAAGATAGGATGGGACCGTTTCCCGGGGACGCTGGGAAACGCCTTGCTTTACGGGACGATTTCGCTGGTCATCCCGTACATCCTGGCCGGAATGTACTGGGCGATCCAGGACAAGAACCAGATAATCCGCCTGATGAATTACGGCAACGTGGTTTCCGACGAGAGCATGCCGGTGTCCAGGCTTGAGAAGATAACGCTTTTCGACAACAACGGTGACCTGAAGCTTTGCGTCAGCGCCACCAACCTCTTCTACATCGAGTCCGACGACAACTACATCATCGTCTGGTACACCGACAGCAAGGGCGACCTGAAGCGCTATATGCTCCGCTGCAGGCTCAAGACCGTGGAGGAAAGCTTCAGGGGGAGCAGCCTGGTGCGCTGTCACAGGAAATACATCGTGAACATGGACAAGGTGAAGGTGCTCCGCAAGGAGAAGGACGGCTACGAGCTCGACCTTGACAACGATGCGATTTCTCCTATCCCGATCACGAAGACATATTCGGAAAACGTTCTGAGCCGCTTCAACAACAGCTCAGAACGTCGTATGCAATGATTCCGGAGTCCTGACCGGAAACTTGTCCTGCCTTGAAAGAAATTTATCTTGAAAGTCTGTCCAGCGAAAGCTTGACGAGTTCCCTGACCTGCGGCTTGTAGTCCGGGTTGCTGTTCTTCAGGTGTCTGTTCGCTATCACGCAGCAGATCGTGCCGGCCTCGTGTCCGAGGTGTCTGGCCATTCCGGCGACGGCAGAACTCTCCATCTCGAAATTCGTTATCCTGCGGTCGCCGTAGCGGAACGACTCGAAGTCTTCCAGCATGTCCGGCATCGCAAGACCTTGTCTTACGACTCTGCCCTGAGGGCCGTAGAATCCGCAGGCGGAGATGGTCATTCCTCTGACCGAGCAGTCCTCGAACAGTCTGAACAGTTTGTCGCTGGCCTTCACGAAGTAAGGTGAAGGCAGATTCCTGTTCCACTTAGTGTGTTTCTTGAAGGCTTCCTCCATTTCAAGGTCGGTGATTTCTTCGCGGCCGGCGTACCAGTTCATCATCCCGTCGCAGCCGACTGAATATTCGGAGAATATCGCCGATCCGAGAGGAATGTCCGGCTGTACGGCTCCGCATGTGCCGATGCGCAGGATTGTCAGGGTCCGGTGTTCCTTCTTCGGCTCGCGTGTGCTGAAGTCGATGTTGGCGAGCGCGTCAAGTTCCGTCATCACGATGTCGATGTTGTCGGTTCCGATGCCGGTGGAAAGAACGGTGATCCGTTTGCCGTTGTATCTGCCTGTGGTGGACACGAATTCCCGCGACTGGTGGCGGAACTCGATGTCGGTAAGGAATCCGGCGACCATTTCAACTCTTCCGGGGTCTCCGACCAGGATGACGGTGTCGGCAAGTTCTTCCGGCTTAAGATGGATATGGAATGCCGATCCGTCGCCGTTGATGATAAGTTCTGATTCTGCTATTCTCATTTTGGTTCAGTTTATTGTTTTGTGCAATCATTATGTGGCCGAATCCAACAATTCGGCAACCAAATATAGCAATATCCGGTGGATTTGACTAAATTTGTGAATTATGTGGCAAAGACTTCAAACTTTATACCTGTGCATCGCCACAGGTCTTGTGGCGGCACTCTTCTTCAGTGTCAAGGCATTCACCCTTGGCGAAGGCGGAATGCACGCCTCCGAACTGACATATTCACAGAATGTGGTCTACCTGGTGCTGCTGATCGTGATCAGCCTGCTCCAGCTGCTGGCCATCTTCACTTATGACAAGAGGGTTTTCCAGATGCGCACCGCCGTGCTGTCCGCCATCCTGATGGTGGCGCTGCAGGTGCTGTTGGTTATGGATTATTTCACCGCGGCCGACGGGCAGGTCTTCAAGTTCACGGCCGTGTTCCCGCTGGTGGCCGCCATCCTCAACGCCCTTGCAGCGAGGTGCATACTCCGCGACCAGCTTCTTGTGGAAAGCATCACGCATCTGCGTTCCCGCAAGAAGAATCACAAGAAATAGAAAAAATTAGGGAACCGGATCGTAGCCGCTGCCGCCCCAGGGGTTGCAGCGGAGAATCCGCCATATTGTAAGGAAGAGGCCTTTTATCGGCCCCCATTTTCTGAACGCTTCGATGGCGTAGGTCGAGCAGGAAGGCTCGAACCTGCAGGTTTTGGGAATATACGGCCCGATGCATTTGCGGTAGAACCAGATGAGAGCCAGGAACGGAGCGATGAGAACCTTTCTCGCGCATTGCCTCCAGCGCGGTAAGCTATTGCTGTCTTTCATTGCCCGCGATTCTTTTCAGGATGGATTCCACCTGTGACCGGATTGACTCGAAGTCAAGGACTTCCTTCGAATTGTAAACGAACATCACGTCTGCCGGGGCGGAGACAAGAAGGCTCTTCCGGGTCCTGTACGCTTCTCTTATCCTCCGTTTCAGGAGGTTGCGCTTGACGGCCCTCTTGAAAAGGCGTTTCGGAACGGAAACCATCATCCGGCTCGGAGCGGCTTCCCCGCAGGAGTCCGGATGGAGGACAAAACAGTATTTGAGGCCGGACGTGTAACCCCATCGGCCCTCGGACACCAGAGCCGAAACCGTTGACTTCCCGTGAAGTCTCTCTGATTTCGGTAGAGTGAACATTCTTGTCTTACTTCTGCTTTTCCAGATAGAGTTCGATCGCTCTTGCCACGGAAGGAGCCTCCGGGGTCGGCGCCTGGATTTCGATCGTCAGACCAGCATCCTCCATCGCCTTGACAATCGACTTGCCGTAGGCCACGAACTTGATGTTCCCCTGCTGGAATTCAGGGAAGTTCTCGTAGAGGGACTTGATGTCGTAAGGATTGTAGAACACGACCATATCGTAGTCCTGCAGGTTGATGTCTTTCAGGTCCTGCGGAACTGACTTGACGAACACCGCCGTGTTGTAGGTGATGTTCTGGGCATCCATCAGACTGGTAAGGGGTGTGCTGTTGCTGGAATCCGACTGGGCGACCAGGAATTTCTCGTTCTTGTGCTTAGTCCCGATCTGGGAGATGATGGATTCCGGAGTTCCGTTGCCGTAGAAAATCTTGCGCTTGCGGTAAACGATGTGCTTCTGAAGATACATCGCAACGGCCTCCGTGGTGCAGAAATATTTCATCGTCTCCGGCACCTTGACCCTGAGCTCATCGCAAAGGCCGTAAAAAGCATCTATCGTGTGCCGTGAGGAAAAAATGATTGCCGTGTAGTCCAGAACGTTGATTCTCTGTGTCCTGAACTCCCTTGAGGTCAGAGGCTCGATGAGAAAGAACTGTCTGAAAGTGATGTCAACGCCGAATTTCTCCTTGAGAGCAGTGTAAGGTGCCTCGTTGAGAGGGCTGCGCTGTGAGATCAAAATCTTCTGTATGGACATATTCTTGCTTTTGTTGTTCGCCCGCCTTCAGGAAACTACAGCAGATAGGCTGAAAACACCAGTGCGGCGGTCGGAAGTATTTCAAGGCCGCAAAGATACAAAATTGTTGTGAAAGGATTGCAAGCCGAAGCGAAAATCTGTCCGCGCCGGATGACGAAGAAGCCGTAGGAAACCGCCGTAATCCACAGCAGGACAGTCCTTGACGTCTCTTCTGGGCAATCTGCCGCGTTGAGCGCGGTCCCCGGAATGAAAAGCAGAAAGAAAAGAATTATCAGGTAATTGTAGAACGACCTGTTCGCGGCCGAGAAGACCTTGGATTCGTAACCGTTGAACTCGAGCTGCCAGTTCAGAAAGAGTCGGAGAAGGACGTAGGTGGACAGTATTCCGGTCACGATGCCGAACTGCAGCGTCTGCGGCAGGGATTCGAGGAATTCGGGAGTGTAGAGCGAGTGTGAATATGCCACCATGCAGAGCGGGACAAACAGCACGAGCGCGATTAGGTTGCGGCTTCTGCTCAGCTGGAGGCTGTCTTCAAGGTCGATGTTCCCTTTCCATCTCCTGACGCAGTCCATCAGCGAGGGCGTGATTTTCAGGAGGCTTCTCAGGCAGAAAAGCGTCAGAATCGTGAACAGGACGGCAAGTCCGCAGAAGATAGGATCGTCAATCATCAGCCGATAGTCGTTTGTCAGTGGTTCAGTTTCCTCGTCTGGCTCCGTACCCCAGTTCTTTCAGCAGGGCGGTGACCTTGTCCCGGAAGTCTCCCTGGACCGTGATTTCACCGTCTTTGGCACTCCCGCCCACGCCGCATTTCACCTTGAGGGTTTTGCCCAGGGCCGCAAGGTCTTCCTGAGTGCCGACAAATCCGGAAACCAGAGTGACCTGCTTGCCTCCGCGGTTACGCCGGTCGATGGTCACGACCAGCTTCTGCCTTGACGGATCAAGGGTTTCGGCCTCAGCCGTTTCGTCTTTGGCGTAACTGAAATCAGGGTCGGTCGAATAGACCACCCCGAGCCTTTGCTTCCAGTCGTTGTCGGATTTCATGTCGTTACCTTATATTTTTTGCAAAGATAGCGATTCCTTTTGTATCTTTGCTTGATTATCGGTCTGATTTGACCGGTTCCCGAACATAGAAAAGTATGGAAAAGAAAAAATTCAGGATGTGGAACAGGCTGACCTCCCTGGCCGTGCTGGTCATTTCGGCGTTCACCTATCTTTCCACGATTGAACCGACCGCATCTTTCTGGGACTGCGGCGAGTTCATAGCGTCTTCGTACAAGCTTGAAGTGGGCCACCCTCCGGGGAATCCGGTGTTCCAGCTCATAGCCCGCCTGTTCACGATGTTCACCGGCCCGGACAAGGCTGCGGTAATGGTGAACTCGATGAGCGCGATATGCTCCGCCCTGACGATATTCTTCCTGTACCTGACCATCGTTTTCCTCGTGAAGAGGGTGATCGTGCCGAAACGTGACGGCGAGGGAGGCGACGGTGAATATTCAGCCGGCCAGGCCGTTGCTATCTTCGGCAGCGCCGCAGTGGGCGCACTGGCTTACTGCTTCTCTGACACGTTCTGGTTCTCGGCGGTCGAGGGCGAGGTCTATGCGATGTCGTCCCTGTTCACGGCCCTTGTCGTGTGGGCGATGACCAAGTGGTACGAGGAGGAAGACAGAAGGTTCGCCAACCGCTGGCTCGTGCTGATTTCGTTCCTGATGGGACTCTCGATAGGCGTGCATCTGCTGAACCTCCTGGCGATACCGATGCTTGTCTACATGTATTATTTCAAGATGAGGGAGGACCGGAAATATTCATTCTGGGAATATGTCAAGATCTTCGCCGTTTCCGTTGTAATCCTGGCATTCATCCTCTTCATTCTTGTACCTTACATCCCGAAGACCGCGGCCTATTCGGACCTGTTCTTCGTCAACGTCCTCGGGCTGCCTTACAATTCCGGAGCGGCGATATTCATCATCGCCCTGCTCGCGCTCTGCTTCTGGGGACTTTTCAAGACTCTCAAGACGGACAGGGTGTTCTGGAACACGGCTCTTCTGTGCTTCACCACCATCGTCATAGGTTTCTCCGTGTTCAGCATCGTGATAATACGTTCCTGCGCCAAGACTCCGACGAACGAGTACCAGCCGGACAACGCGTTCACGCTCGTACGCTATCTTTCGCGTGAGCAGTACGGCTCGGTCCCGATCGTGTACGGCCAGTATTTCGGCGCTCCGTATGAACTGAAGCAGGATTCCTACTGGGCTCCGCTGGACGGAAAGTACAAGAAGGTGCCGAGTCCGGTGGACGTGAAGTACGACGCTGCCGGCAAGATGCTCTTCCCGAGAATGCACAGCAGCGACGAGCGCCACATAAAGTTCTATGAGACCTACACCGAGGGCAAGGGAACTGCCGTGCCGGGCGCGCAGTACAAGAAGCCGACATTCGGCGCCAACCTGCGCTACTTCTTCGACTTCCAGCTGGGCTGGATGTACTGGAGGTACTTCATGTGGAATTTCGTCGGCAGGCAGAACGAAATCCACGCTCCGACTTCCGACCTGTTCACGGGCAACTGGGAGAGCGGCGTGAAGCCGGTCGACACGATTCACCTGGGCGACCAGGACAACGCTCCGGACTGGCTGAAGGGCAACAAGGGCAAGAACCATTATTTCTTCCTCCCTCTGCTTCTCGGCATCATAGGACTGTGTTTCCAGTTCGACAGGGACCGCAGGGGATGCTGGCTGACTTTCCTCCTGTTCTTCATGACCGGAATAGCCATAGTCGTCTATCTGAACCAGACTCCTTACCAGGTGCGTGAGCGTGACTATGCCTACGCGGGCTCGTTCTATGCCTTCGCCATCTGGATAGGCTTCGCCGTGGCGGCGATATATTCGTGGATCGCTTCCGCATTGAAGGACAGGCATACAGTGGCCCTGGCCGCCGTCGT
The DNA here is from genome assembly GCA_963600795.1 of Anaerotignum sp. Taxonomy (GTDB): domain Bacteria; phylum Bacteroidota; class Bacteroidia; order Bacteroidales; family UBA932; genus Cryptobacteroides. Next base: position 26,191 of record CAVCDF010000031.1, read on the forward strand.
GACCGTCGCCTGCCTGGGAGTGCCTGCGCTTATGGCGGAGGAAAACTGGGACGACCACGACAGGAGCAACCGCTACACCGCGGTCGAAGTCGCTAAGAACTATCTCAATTCTGTGGGACAGAACGGACTGCTCATCACCCACGGAGACAACGACACCTTCCCTCTCTGGTACGCCCAGGAGGTGGAAGGCTTCAGGACTGACGTAAGGATCTGCAACACTTCGCTTCTCGGTACCGACTGGTACATAGACCAGATGAGGTATGCAATCAACAATTCCACTCCTCTGCAGCTGTCCGTCGGCCAGGAGCAGTACCTGTACGGCACCAATGAATGGATTCCGATAGACGACAAGCGCGGACAGGCATATCCGCTCTCGGAATGTGTCGCGGTGTTCAAGCATCCGGATGCCAAGCTGATCTATCAGGACGGCCGGAAGGCCGACTACTGGCCTGCAAGGAAGATGATAGTTCCGGTCAACAAGGAGAACTGCCTGAAGAGCGGCATCGTGAGCGGGAAGTTCGCGGAGATGATTCCCGACTCGATAGTCATAGAGATCCCTAAGAACAAGAACTTCCTCAGCAAGCCTGAACTGTTCCTTCTTGATTTCCTTTCAACATACAAGTGGGACAGACCTTTGAATATGCTCAATCAGGGAGGTGACCTGAACATCGGGCTGAAGGATTATCTTATGTATGAGGGATTCTCCTGCAAGCTGGTTCCTTTCAAGAACAGCGTCGAGTCTCTTGACCCCGGTCTTGTGGACACCGACGTCCTTTACGACAAGATGACGTCCGCCTACTGTTTTGATGCCGTGTCGCGGGATGACTACTGCATAGACTATCAGAACATCTACACGTTCCTCGGAGTGCAGTCGCTCAGGAACATGTTCATCTCCTGCGCCAACGCCTTCATCGGTGCAGGCGAGACCGACAGGGCCGCACAGATGCTGGACAAGTGCCGCGAGGTGCTCAGGCCGGAACTCTGGCCTTACGACAATTCCGTGCTCGGGTGGAATTCCAACGCCCTGTACCCGATTGAAATGGTCAAGGACTATTACCTTGTCGGCAGTCCGGACAAGGCCCGGGATGTCGCCCGTCAGCTGAAGGACGAACTGCTGCAGAACATCACATTCTATCTGGATTTCTATCCGCTCTGCAAGAGCGAGTTCGAGTACGACTGCAATCTTGTCTACTATCTGTCGAACGAGATTGCTAAGGCCGGCGACAAGGGCTTTGCGGATGAACTTGAAAAGTCCTTCGCGGCCTTCCTGTCAGGCAAGTGACGGGCAAGGTCCTGAAATGAAAAAAGAGGGGTGGCTGCCTTGCAGCCATCCCTCTTCTCGATTACACCGGTTTCTGTTTATGGTATGACGGTTAGAATCGGTGTATCCGGACAATTTCCGGTCAGAAGCCTAAACCAGTGCTTTAACCTGTTCGGCGCCAAGCGGCAGAAGGTCGGTTATCGGCCTGTACTCGTACTGGTCGAAATCGTTGATCTGCGCGAAGCCGCCGGATTTGTCGCTGCGGTAGTAAACGTACATCAGCAGTCCGCCGGGAGCCTCGGGCACGGCTTTCTCCGACCTGCCTTCGAGGAAGGCGGTGAGCTCTTCTTTCTTCGTCTTCGGGTAGTTGCTGACTTTGCGCTTGAACTTGCCTTCCTTGCCTTCGATCGTGTAGGAGGATTTCATCGCAAGGAACAGGATGACGGCGAACGCTATGACCGTGCATCCGAGGATGAACATTGAATCGGAACAGAACAGCAGCGCCACGCCTGCAGCAAGAAAGACGAATGAAACGATGATGTCCTTTGCGGATCTGACTTTTTTGATATTTACGGTTTCCATTTGTTTTCAGATTGATTTTTCTTGAATCGGTGATGCTCCCCTGCGGAGCGCAATGCTCCAGGGGGAATGTGTTGTGTAAAAATATGGTTGCATCACCATTATGGTAATACGGTATCTGCCGTCCGGGAAGGGGGACGGCTCCCTATGTTATGACTCGTGTGCCGCCTGGCGGCTTCCGGAAGTCTCGGGACCGTCCGCTAAAGACGCAGCTTCCGCAGCGTCGGCAGCGACGGTCTGAACGGAGTGTAACCGTTGGCAGTCCGGAATTCCTGGAAAGGGATTTCTATGGATGCCCTGCGCGGATGCCTGCACGGGCTGGCGGAAGCTCCTGTGACGGTACTGGCTGAAACCTGTCCCTCGCCCACAGGGCTTGAGAGACAGATGGTGTTGAACTTTATGAAGGAATCTTCGGTCTTGGTAGGGTCCGTCAGCCTGTCGGCAGTCACACCGACGGCTTCTGACCTGCCGGAAAACACGCTGGCGCTCATCTCCTTGCAGAAAAAGAAGAATGCGACGGAGAAAACCGCAACCAGCAATATTCCAGCCTTGGACCTCATTCGATTTCACCTATCTTTTAAGACGTACGAATATGCTCAACGGCAGGTCTTTCCCGAAACTGTCGCTGATGACCAGCTCTCCGGAATCGAGCTTCGTCTGCGCCGGAAGTTCCAGAGCCTGACGCACCACCGTCTCGCCCAGGATGGCGGAGAAGCCGTTGGAATAGAGGTTGAGGACGAGGAAACTGTCTTTCGGGGCGAGAATGCGGCCGACGGACTTCATCATGTCGAAGAGGCATTCGTCAAGTTTCCATTTTTCGCCGTCCGGACCGTGCCCGTACGCCGGCGGGTCCAGGATTATGCCTTGATAGACATTGCCGCGCCTGCATTCCCTGGCCACGAATTTCATCGCGTCCTCCACAACCCAGCGGATGTCCTTGAGACCGCTGCGGTCCTGGTTGCAGTGCGCCCAGGTGACCACCTGCCGCACGGAGTCCAGATGGGTGACGTCGGCTCCGGCGCATCTGGCCGCCAGCGAAGCCGCCCCGGTGTAGGCGAACAGGTTCAGGACTTTCGGCTTTGTCCCTGTCGCGGCCGCTATCTCGGAAGTCCTGTTGAATATGTAGTTCCAGTTTGCGGCCTGCTCGGGAAAGACTCCGACATGCTTGAAGGACGTGAGTCCCAGCCTGAGGCTGAACTCGGGCCCTCCGCCGTAGCGGATCCACCACTGGTCAGGCATGTTCCTGAACTTTTCCCAGGTCCCGCTGTCTTCCTTGCCGGCCTTTCCGAATCCGGCGCCCGGCGTGAACCGGACGTGCGCCCGGGAGCGCCATTCGCTTTCGCTCATACTTTTGTCCCATAGGGCTTTCGGCTCGGGACGCGCTAGAACGAAATCGCCGAACCTTTCGAGCTTCTCGCCTCTTCCGGAGTCAAGAAGTTCGTAATCTTTCCAAGTATGCGGAACAAACTCTATGGTCATAACCTTGCAAATATACATAAAAGAAACCCGATTTGACCAGCATTGCGGATATTTTAATCGTTACACCTTCACTCCGATGATGTCCAATCCGCTGAAATTTACTATCTTTGCCCCCGAAAAAATTGACAGTAACTAATTAAACAGATTATGCAACAGCACATCGACACCTACGATTTCACAGGCAAAAAGGCCATCGTCAGAGTGGATTTCAATGTTCCGCTTGACGCAGATTTCAACATTACGGACGACACCCGTATCCGTGCGGCTCTTCCGACTCTCAAGAAGGTTCTCGCCGGCGGCGGTTCTCTGATTCTGATGTCACATCTCGGACGTCCGAAAAAGGTTGATCCTAAGTTCTCGCTCAAGCACATTCTTGCTCACGTTTCAGAATGCCTCGGTGTTCCGGTCCAGTTCGCTGACGACTGCCAGAAGGCTGACGAGCAGGCTGCCGCCCTCAAGCCGGGTGAAGTCCTGATGCTCGAGAACCTCCGTTTCTACGCTGAGGAGGAAGGTAAGCCGAGGGGACTCGCCGAGGACGCGACCGACGAGGAGAAGGCCGCTGCCAAGAAGGCGGTGAAGGCCAGCCAGAAGGAGTTCGTGAAGAAGCTCGCCTCCTACGCTGACTGCTACATCAACGACGCTTTCGGAACGGCCCACAGGGCTCACGGTTCGACAGCCCTCATCGCAGCCTATTTCCCTAACGACAAGATGTTCGGCTACCTTATGGAGAAAGAGGTGAAGGCCATCGAGAACGTGCTCCAGAACGCTCAGCATCCTTTCACCGCGATCATCGGCGGTTCCAAGGTCTCCAGCAAGCTCGGAGTCATCAAGAACCTTCTCGACAAGGTCGACAACCTGATCATCGGCGGCGGTATGGGCTACACCTTCATCAAGGCCCAGGGCGGACACATCGGCAAGTCCCTCCACGAGGACGAGCTTATGCCGGATGCCCTCGAGATAATGAAGGAGGCCAAGGAGAAGGGCGTCAACCTTTCGCTTTCCGTAGCCACCGTTTCAGGCCAGGAGTTCAGCAACGACACTCCTCGCAAGACTTTCGACATATTCAACATTCCTGACGACTGGGAGGGTATGGACGCTTCCGAGGCTTCCCTCGAGAACTGGAAGAAGATCATCCTCTCTTCCAAGACCATCCTCTGGAACGGCCCTGTCGGAGTGTTCGAACTTCCTAACTTCGCTCACGGTACCGAGAAGATCGCTGAATATGTGGCCGAAGCCACCCAGAACGGAGCCTATTCACTCGTCGGCGGCGGTGACTCTGTCGCAGCCGTCACCAAGCTCGGCTTCGCCGACAAGGTAAGCTACGTCTCCACCGGCGGCGGCGCTATGCTCGAGGCCATCGAGGGCAAGGAACTTCCTGGCATCGCAGCCATCAGAGAGTAGGTCTTCCTACTTTCGGAATAAAACCTTAACTTTGTACGATAACAAACGACCGTTTCTATGGATTTGATGTTCGTACATTGGAATATGAATCCGGAGATATTCAGGATCGGATCTTTCGCCGTAAGGTGGTATGGTCTCCTGTTTGTTTCCGGTTTCATTCTTGGTTACTGGATGTTCGTCAAGTTCTTCCGCAGGGAAGGGCTCAACGAGGCCATCCTTGACCCGCTGCTCTACACATTGGTTATCGGAACGCTTGTGGGTTCCCGTCTCGGTCATTGCATCTTCTACCAGCCGGACTACTATTTCGGTTCGTGGAAAGGCTTCGTCGAGATTTTCTGCGTCTGGAAAGGTGGTTTGGCCAGCCACGGAGGAACGTTGATGCTTCTTTTCTGCATGTGGTGGTTCGCTCATCACTACGGCCGTAAGTACAATTTCGACCTGCTGTGGCTTCTGGATCATCTTGCTATAGCCGTGGCCTTTGCCGCGACTTTCATCAGACTTGGTAACCTTTGCAATTCAGAGATCTACGGCGATGTGACCAATCTCCCGTGGGGATTCATATTCGAAAGGAGAGGGGAGACCGAGCCAAAGCATCCGACCCAGATCTACGAGGCGCTCAGCTACCTTGTTCTCGGCATCGGCCTGGTCTGGCTCTACGTCAAGAAGCTGGACAAGATGTACAGGGGATCTTTCATCGGCATATTCTTCATCGTCTGCTTCGGAATGCGCTTCCTGATTGAGTTCATCAAGGAGCCGCAGGTGGAGTTCGAAAATTCGATGGTTCTCGACATGGGACAGATTCTGAGCATCCCGTTCGTGCTTTTGGGAATAGGTCTGCTGGCATATTCATTAAAGAAGAAGATTCCCGCGAGGGCGGTGATTCCCGCTTCGGGTCCGAAGAAGGCCGAACCTACGCATTACGCCAAAAGTTTGAGTGACAAAAAATAAGGAATGATAAAAGCTGTATTTTTTGACATAGACGGCACGCTTGTGAGTTTCAAGACTCACCGGATGTCCGACAACCTTAAGGAAAAACTTCACGAACTTCAGGCCAAGGGCGTGAAGCTTTTCATTTCAACGGGCCGCTCCCGGCTGATAATCAACAATCTGGATGATTTCCCGTTTGACGGCTATGTGGCTATGAACGGGGCGGAGACGACTCTCGGCGGCGAGGTCATCGACAGCCATCCGCTTCCGAAGGCCGCCGCCGTCAAGGTGGCCGACCTTGCCTCGCGGCTCAACGTCTCCTGCTGGATCTTCGGCGAGACCGCCGCGGGCATCAACTTCGAAAGCCCGCACACAAGGGAGGTGTCCGCCAGCCTGCAGCTTTTCCCGGAGCGTTTCTACGACCTCCGCCAGACCGTGGAGGAGCAGAAGGTCTATGAATATACCATATTCCTCACTGAAGAGGAGGAACGCAAATACCTTCACCCTGTAATCGAGGGTACTTGCTACACACGCTGGCATCCGTATTTCCTGGACATCGTGCCTGAAGGCCTGTCCAAGTCCTACGGCGCGTCCAAGATTCTTGAGCGGCTCGGCATCTCGCGTGAGGAGTGCATGGCCTTCGGCGACGGCGGCAATGATATTCCCATAATTGAATATGCCGGGACAGGTGTCGCTATGGGCAACGCCACGCCTGACGTGAAGGCGGTTGCCGACTATGTCACTGACAGCGTCGATGACGACGGAATCGTGACTGCACTGCAGCATTTCGGGGTGCTGTAAATTTTTACTTCCGGGTTTGCCCGGATTTGCATAACATTTGCAGAGAGCCGTGCGCTTTGTTTTTTTCCGGCGAGGCGCTGGATTCTTTGTTTTGACGCTGAAAGAGTTCCCGAAGGAGCAAAACAAAGCGTGAAATTGTAATTTTATTCAGGTTAGTTATATGACAAAAACTTTCAAGTGTATCCTTATGGCCGCCGCGGCCCTGTCGTTGGCCGCACCGGTGAAAGCCCAGTATAGGAACGACACGATCCCTAAGGAGTACGCCAAGGACACGGCTCTTGTGACCATCTCTCTTGACGATGCCCTCAAGATTGCCCTTAGCGAGAATGTGTCCGTCAAGGTGGCGGATAAGGAGATCCAGCGTTACGAGTATGCGAAGAAAGGCACCTATGCGTCCCTGTTCCCGCAGATCGACGCTTCCGGATCCTACCAGCGCACCATCAAGAAGCAGGTGATGTACATGGACAGCGATTCCGATGATGAAGGAGGAACGAGCAGCATGTTCAGTTCGCTTCTTCCTTATTTTTCAAGGATAAACGAACTTTCCACGGCCGCCGGAATGGGGCCGGTCCAGACGGGCGATGACAGTTCGTCCAGCTCGTCTTCCAGCGGCGGTTTTGCCGTAGGCCGTTGGAACACCTATACTTACGGTGTGTCAGCATCGATGCCTCTGGTCAACTTCCAGCTTTGGGAGAGCATCAAGATCTCAGGGCAGAGCGTGGATCTCGCCGTCGAGAAGGCCAGGTCCTCGAGACTCGACATGGTGACCCAGGTCAAGCAGGCCTACTACGCCGTGCTTCTCGCCAAGGAGGCCTTCAAGGTCTACAAGGATGTCTACGAGAACGCCGTCGAGAACTTCGCCCAGACGGAGAAACGCTACAACGCCCAGAAGGCTTCCGAACTTGAGTACACAAGGGCCAAGTCCACTGTCGCCTCGGCTATTCCTAACGTCTACAACGCAGAAAGCCAGGTGATTCTGGCCTTGTGGCAGCTCAAGGCCGTGATGGGAGTCGACCTCGACAGGAACATCGATGTGTCCGGCACTCTGGAAGACTACTCGCACGAGATGTTCAGGGATGTCAACGAGAACCGGGATCCGTCTCTTGAGTACAACACCACCATCCGCCAGCTGGCCATCCAGGCGGAGCAGCTCGCCTCCACCATCAAGATGCAGAAGGCCGCCTACCTGCCTTCGCTCGCGGCAAGCTTCTCCTACAGCATGATCGCGATGACCAATGACTTCAAGTTCAGCCAGTACCAGTGGTCTCCATATTCCTACGCAGGAATCAGCCTTTCGATTCCGATCTTCTCCGGCGGAAAGCGTCTGAACGATGTGCGCCAGGCGAAGGTGCAGGCCGCCGAGCTTGACCTCCAGCGCATTGACACCGAGAGACAGCTCAAGATCTCCATCCGCCAGTACCTCAACACGATGGAGACGAACATGAACAGCTACACGGCCGCCACCGAGGCAGTCGCCCTGGCCCAGAAGGCCTACGACATCGCCGCCAAGTCCTACAAGGTCGGGAAAAGCACGATCACTGAACTCAACGACGCGCAGCTGACCCTCACGCAGGCCTGCCTCAACCAGTCGCAGGCTGTCTACAACTTCATAGTCGCCAAGTCCAATCTAGAGCAGACCATCGGCTGCGACTTCATCGATGAAAACGGCAATGCTGACCTCGAAAACAAGTAATCACGAACAATAAGAATTTTTGAATATGAAGGGAATTATCAGAACTATGGTTTTCGCCGGAGCGGCCACGCTCCTCGTCGCCTGCGGAGGCGGCAAGAAAGCCGACAAGGCGGCCGCCGCGCAGGTGACCGAAGACAGGGCCACGCTTGTGGACACCGCCGTGGCACGCACACAGGAAGTGCCGCAGACGGAAACATATTCATCTACCGTCCAGGCCTTCGCGGTGAACAACATCGCCCCACAGACCGCCGGCAGAATCACATCCATCAAGGTCGATGTCGGCAACTATGTCGAGAAAGGCCAGGTTCTCGCCACGATGGACGCCTCGCAGCTTGACCAGGCGAAGCTTAAACTCGTGAACGACTCGACGGAACTCAGCCGTCTCAAGAGCCTCTACGACGAGGGCGGAGTTTCGAAATCCGACTACGACGCTTCCGAGATGGCTTACAAGGTGAGCCGCAGGTCCTACAACAACCTGCTGGAGAACACCGTCCTCCGCGCCCCGATCAGCGGCGTGGTGACAGCCAGGAACTACGACCAGGGTGACCTCTACAGCGGCCAGCCTATCTATGTCGTCCAGCAGATCACTCCGGTGAAGCTGCTTGTGGGCATCTCCGAGACCGACTACACCAAGGTCAAGAAGGGTGACCAGGTGGAGATTACCGCCGACGCCATCCCTGGAAGAACCTTCACCGGCAAGGTCAACAAGGTCTATCCTACGATCGATGCGGCCAGCCACACCTTCACCACTGAGGTGCTTGTTTCCAATTCCGACAGGGTTCTCCGTCCGGGCATGTTCACAAGGGTGACCGTCAAGTTCGGAGTCAACAACAGCATCGTCGTTCCTGACGAGGCCGTCAGCAAGATGCAGGGCTCCGGCCAGAGGTGCGTCTACATCGTAAAATCCGACAACACCGTCGAACTGGCCATCGTCACCATCGGCCGTCATTTCGACAGATACTATGAGATTCTCAGCGGCCTTTCAGACGGCGACACTGTCGTGACGAAGGGTAGCGCCAGCCTGAAGGACGGCTCGAAGATCGAGGTGTCGCAGAACAAATAAAGACCTGACACTATGAGCATTTACAGAACAGCGGTGAAGAATCCGGTCACGACGGCCCTGGTTTTCATGGCCTTCGCGATTTTCGGTATCTTTTCACTGATGAACACATCGCTGGCGAACTATCCTGACTTCGACGCGAATGTCGTGATGGTGATGTCCACCTACCAGGGAGCCAGCGCGTCCGACATCGAGACCAACCTTACCAAGGTTCTCGAGAACACCCTCAACGGTGTCGCCGACCTGAAGGACATGACCTCCCGGTCGAAGGAGAACACCTCCATCGTTGTGCTCGAATTCGAGTACGGTACCGACATCGACGAGGCCTGCAACAACATCCGTGACAAACTGGACCTTGTCAACTCCTCGCTTCCTGACGGAGCTTCGACCCCGGTCCTGTTCAAATTCGGTATGGACGACATGCCTATCCTGATCCTTTCAGCCAAGGCCGACAAGAGCCTTATGGGTCTTGACAGGATTCTGGATGACAAGCTTGTCACCCCTCTGGGCCGTGTGAAGGGCGTGGGAACGGTCAGCGTTTCCGGCGCGCCTGCCAGGGAGGTTCTCGTCTATTGCGACCCCAACAAACTCGCTTCCTACGGTCTGAGCGTGTCCGGAATCTCCGCCACGATTGCGGCCGAGAACAAGAACGTGCCTTCGGGAAGCATCGACATCGGTTCGGAGACCTACACCCTGCGTATCGAGAAGGAGTTCAAGGACCCTTCCGAACTGCTTGACATCGTTGTCAGCAGCGCCAACGGCCAGACGGTCTATCTACGCGATGTGGCGACTGTCGTCGACGGCCTTGAAGAGAAGTCCCAGGAGTCGTTCACGAACGGCCAGCGTTCAGCGATGATCGCCATCCAGAAGCAGTCCGGAGCCAACACCGTCAACGTCATCAGGAGCGTGAAGGCTAAGCTGAAGACCATCGAGCCGACCCTCCCGTCCGATGTCGAGATAACGACTGTCGTGGACAGCTCCACCAACATCCTAAACACTCTGGATTCGCTGAAGGAGACCATCCTCATCACCCTGCTTGTGGTGATGCTTGTGGTCTATCTCTTCCTCGGAAGATGGAGGGCCACTTTCATCATCGTACTTTCAATTCCTATCTCCCTGCTGGGTTCTCTCGTTTACCTCTATGCTACGGGCAACACCTTGAACATCATCTCGATGTCCGCCTTGTCCATAGCGATCGGTATGGTGGTGGATGATGCAATTGTGGTGCTGGAGAACGTCTCCACGCACCTTGAAAGAGGAGAGAAACCGTCCGAGGCGGCCGTCCACGGCACCTCTGAGGTCGGTATCTCGGTAATCGCCTCCACCCTTACGATGCTCTGCGTGTTCCTGCCGCTGACTATGGTATCCGGAATGGCCGGAATCATGTTCAAGCAGCTCGGCTGGATCGTCAGCATCATTATGATCATCTCCACGACCGCCGCCTTGACCCTTGTCCCTATGCTTTGCTCTAGGTTCCTCAGCAACAAGCCTAAGAACGGGAAGCTGCACAGGGCCATCTTCGACAGGGTTGAGAACTTCCTTCAGAAAATTTCCGATGGTTACGCCAGGATCATCTCCTGGGCGATGGGTCACAGAAAGACCGTCATATTCAGTGCTTTCGGCGTGTTCGTGGTCGTGCTTGTCCTTCTCGGACCGGGCATCAAGACGGAGTACTTCCCTCATTCCGACGAGGGCCGTCTGTCCGTCAGCATAGAGCTGCCTATCGGCACCGAGCAGAGCGTGACGGCAGAGTTCGCCAAGAACTTCGCGGCGAGACTTATGGAGGAAATACCTGAGATCCAGGTGCTTCAGCACTACTACGGCCAGGCGAGCTCGGACAATGTCTGGGGAAGCATGCAGAACAACGGCACCTACATCATCTCGATGAACGTCAACCTCGGATCGATGGAGGACCGTGAGCGCTCTTCGACCGAGATCGCCGACATCATCAGGCAGGACCTTAAGGAATATCCTGAAGTCAAGAAGGCGACTGTCACCGAAGGTATGGGCGGAGTCGGAGGAGCGTCCTCCGTCACCCTCGAGGTCTACGGCTACGATTTCGGCGAGACCGAGCGCATAGCCAAGGAGATCCAGGCTCAGATGCTTGACAACAAGAACTTCTCGCAGGTTGTGCTCAGCCGTGATGACTACACTCCTGAGTACCAGGTAGATTTCGACAGGACCAAGCTGGCTCTCAACGGACTGAACTCGACGACCGCCGCCGCGGCTTTCAGCGCCGCGATGAACGGTTCCGTGGGTTCGTACTACCGCGAGGACGGTGACGAGTACAACATCCGCGTCATCTACGAGAAGAAGTTCCGTTCCAGCGTGCAGGACATCGAGAACATCATCGTCTACACTCCTGCCGGCAAGGCTGTCCGCATCAAGGAACTCGGAACGGTGGTAGAGTCCAAGGTCCCTCCTACAATCGAGAGGAAGAACCGTGAAAGGTACATAACCGTGACCGGTATCGTGGCCAACGGCCAGGCCTTGAGCGAGGCCGTGGAGGCCACCAACAGCATAGTGAAGGCCACTGATATCCCGAACAGCATCACGACTGAGATCTCCGGAGATTCCGAGGACCAGCAGTCGATGTTCAAGAACCTCATCGTGCTGATGGTGCTGATCATCATCCTCGTCTACATGGTGATGGCTTCGCAGTTCGAGTCCTTCATGAGCCCGTTCGTCATAATGTTCTCGGTTCCGTTCGCCTTCACCGGCGTGATTCTGGGACTCTGGGCCACCGGCACGGCCCTCGGCGTGATGGCGATGATCGGTATCATAATCCTGCTCGGTATCGTGGTGAAGAACGGTATCGTGCTGATTGACTACACGATCCTTATGCGTGAAAGGGGAATGAGCGTCGTCGACGCTTCCGTGACAGCGGCGAGAAGCCGTCTGCGTCCTATCCTGATGACCACCCTCACCACCGTTCTCGGTATGGTGCCTATGGCCGTCGGTCAGGGAGAAGGTTCGGAGATGTGGCGCTCGCTCGGTATGACGGTCTGCTGGGGTCTGACGATCTCGACCATCGTCACCCTTATCCTCATCCCGACAATCTACTGCTCGTTCGCTACAATGCAGGAAAACCGTAAGGCAAAGAAGTTGAACAAATAAAAGGTTTGTGAATATGAAAGCTATCTTTGTGGCCTACAATCAGGCCTACGGCAATGAAATAACGGAACTGTTCGAGTCCTTCGGCCAGCGCGGGTTCACCCAGTGGCAGGACATCCAGGGCAGGGGCAGCGAGGAAGGCATTCCACATTATGGGGACCACGCCTGGCCGGAGCAGAACTATGCCAGCCTGGTGATAGTCTCTGACGAGAAGGTCGCTCCGATTCTGGATGCGCTGCGTGAGAAGGACAAGTCCTTCGAGAAACTCGGTCTGCGCGCATTTGTCTGGAACATCGAACAGTCGATCTGACATCTGAAATCAGCCGGCGTCCAAGCTTTTTTGTTGTAGCCGGTGAATTTGCTATCTTTGTGTCCGGAACGGAAGTTGTGCATTTCCCGTTCCGGACATTTTTAAACAAGTGCTTATTATGGAAACAACAGCAACCAATGAAAATTTCGCCGGAATCATATCTGGCGACAAGCCTGTCCTTGTTGATTTCTGGGCGACCTGGTGCGGCCCTTGCCGCAGCCTGGCTCCGACGGTGGAGACAATAGCTTCTGAATATGACGGCAAAGTCATAGTCGTCAAATGCAATGTCGACGACTGCGGCGATGTGGCCGCAGAGTACGGCATAAGGAATATTCCTACTCTTCTGTTCTTCAAGGGCGGCGAAGTCGTTGACAGGCTGGTGGGCAATGTCCCGAAAGCGGAGATCGCGGCCAAACTCGACGCCATACTTTAATCTGACATCAATATGCTCAAAAGAATCATTTCGGTGGCCGCGGCAGCCGTTGCCATCCTGTTCTGTACGGAAGTTTCCGCGCAGTCATATTCATCGACAAGGTTCGGCGTGATGGGCGGTTTCACGTCTTCTTCCGCAAAGATCAAGGACGTCACCACCAAGTCGGTTTCTCTTTACCACGCCGGCGTGACGGCCGAATTCCCTCTTCTGGGAGGTTTCCACATCCAGCCGTCCATCATCTATCAGGTGAAAGGCGCTTCTGCCGACAACATCGGCAGCGTGGCTTTGTCGGACTTCTTCGAGACCAAGGTCGGTTTCATAGAGATTCCTGTACAGCTTCAGTGGGGGCCGGATCTGATGGCTTTCAGGCCTTACGGCTTCGTCGAGCCTTTCGTGGGTCTGCGCATCAATGACAAGAGCGAAGGGGTCGCGGAGGGCATCAGCGACAAGCTCAAGAAGGCCGAGTACGGTCTCGGACTGGGCGTCGGCCTGGAAATCAGCCGATTCCAGCTGTCCGCCAAGTATTATTGGAATTTCGGCAGAATCTACGACAAGGACGGCAATTCCTCTTCAATAGGTGACACTGTCAAGGGTACCGTGACCGATCTTGTCAACAACGGCAACAATTTCAACGGAATCGCCGTTTCTCTTGCCGTATTCTTCTAATGGACAGGAATATGGATGAAGACCGGAGAGTGGTGATCTACTGCTCTGCCAGTTATGACATTGACAGAAAGTTCAATCAGGCTGCGCGGGAAGTCGCCCGTGCGGCTTGTTCGCTTGGTTACACCATCGTGTCGGGAGGAGCGGTCAAGGGCACGATGGGAGCCGTCGCCGATGAAGTCGTAAGATGCGGCGGGCACCATGTCGGTGTGCTTCCGCGTTTTATGGAACAGTACAAGTTCCCCGGACTTGACGAGGTCATCTGGACCGAGACTATGGCCGAGCGGAAGGAGAAGATGAGGGAAGGCACCTGCGCCGCCATTGCGCTCCCTGGCGGAATCGGAACTCTTGATGAGGTGATCGGCACGCTGACGCTCGCCAAGCTGAACAAGTATTCGGGCAGGATCTACGCCCTCAACCTGGATGGTTTCTATGAGCCTCTGAAGGCCCTTCTGGACCATTACGTGGCCACGGGGATGCTTGCGGAGAGGGACAGGAGGCTGATCGAATTCCCTGACACGGTCGAGGAACTTACCGGACATTTGGATTGAAGGCTGATGACTCTTGACGAAATAAAGGTTTTTCTCGGAAAGGACTGGACGGACACCGATGCGCTGATCCGTTCTTCCTTGAAAAGCGACATCGGCTTGCTTGACAGGACGAACGAGGCTATCCTTTCCCACAGCGGGAAGCAGCTCCGTCCGCTTGTCTCGCTTCTTGTGGCCAGAGCCTGCGGACAAGGCAAAGTCAGCGTTGACAGCATCCGCTATGCCGCCGCTTCGGAACTGCTGCACAATGCGACGCTTCTGCACGATGACGTTGCGGACTGCAGTACGGAAAGACGCGGGGTTCCGACGGTGATGTCCGTCCTGGGCGGCTCCTCTTCGGTGCTTATCGGGGACTACTGGCTGGTCAAGGCGATGGATAACATCCTGGCGTCATCCTCCGGCGGTGGCGAAGTCATAAAGATCTTCTCCAAGACTCTAAGCAGGCTTGCCGAGGGCGAGATGCTGCAGCTCCAGAAGGCGGCCAGCTGCGATACTGACGAAGACGACTACTACCGGATCATCTACAGCAAGACGGCTTCTCTGTTCGAGTCCACAGCCGTTTCCGCGGCTTTGTCCGTCGGAGCCGGGCCTGAACTGGTGGAAGCCGCAAGGCACTATGCGGTCAGCCTCGGAATCGCTTTCCAGATCAAGGACGACATATTCGATTATTCCGGTGGCGGAAAGATAGGAAAGCCTGTCGGAATCGACCTGGAGGAGCAGAAGATCACTCTGCCGCTGCTCGGCGCTCTGAAGTCTGTGTCTCCGGAAAAGGCGGATGAAATAAGACGCAAGGTCGCGCTCATCCCTTCCCGTCCCGAGTACAAGGACGAAATCAGGAACTTCACGATAGCCGGCGGGGGCATTGAATATGCCGTCTCAAGGCTTGATGAATATGTGGCGCGGGCCGTAGGCTCTCTCGAAATATTTCCGGAATCCGGAGAAAAGAAGTATCTTGTGGAAATCGCAGGTTTTACTGCCCACAGAGAAAAATGAGACTTGGAGATATCATAGGCAACCGGGATGCCGTCAGAGCATTGGAGGGGATGGT
Organism: Anaerotignum sp.; assembly: GCA_963600795.1. Taxonomy (GTDB): domain Bacteria; phylum Bacteroidota; class Bacteroidia; order Bacteroidales; family UBA932; genus Cryptobacteroides. The sequence goes on from CAVCDF010000031.1 coordinate 41,508, forward strand.
CGCGAGCGGCCGCATCCCTCATGCGATGATGCTTTACGAGAACGACGGCTGCGGCGCTATGGCTCTTGTGCTGGCATTCCTGAGCGAACTGATGGACGACGAGCGCAAGGTCGGAGGCCTGATCCATCCGGACGTCCACTATGTCTATCCTGTCGCCAACGGTTCCAAAGTCACCGAGAAGGTCGAGAACCTGCGTGCGGACCTGTTTCTTGAATATTGGCGCGGCCTTATGACTGCCAATCCGTATGCTCTGGAGAACGAGGTGAGTTCGGCTTTCGGAGTCGAGGGCAAGCAGGTTGGAATCAACAATGCCGAGGCCAGGGAGATTCTCGAGACCGTGTGGCTTACATCAGTCGAGGGCGGATGGAAGGCTGTGGTGGTCTATCTGCCGGAGAAGATGAACGCTGCTGCGGCCAACAGGCTGTTGAAGGCCGTCGAGGAGCCCCCGGAGAAAACAGTTTTCCTGATGATCACCCACGCGCCGGAAAAGGTTATGCAGACCATATCTTCCAGATGCCAGGCGATAAGGGTCCTGCCATATTCAAAGGAAGAGATCGCCCGCGTGCTGGTTGAAAAGTTCGGCAAGGGGGGCGAAGAAGCGGACCAGGCCGCTCTGGTGGCCGGAGGCAGCGTCGGAGAGGCGTTGAGGTATCTTTCCGGGAAGGAGGATTATCTCAAGCAGATGGAAATGTTCAAAGGGCTGATGGAATCCCTGGCTTCACGGGATTTGGGCTCGGCCCTGGGGTGGGGGGAGGCGATGGCGGCGCTCTCCTCTCGTGAAAAGCAGAAAGCTTTTTGTAAATTTGCGGGGGAATGTCTTAGAAAGATATTCCTTCTCCAGCAGAATCTTGGCGGAATCGCCGGCATTTCATCCGAGGAATCGGATTTCTTCCGGCGTATGGCTTCCGGATGCAGGAAATCTTTCCCGCGTCTGGCCGTAGGCTGCCTGGACAGGGCGCAGCTTCTGATTGACAGGAACGTCAACCAGAAGATTCTTTTCAGCGATCTGGTCGGGAGGCTGTATCTGAGTTTCTGACGGAATGGATGAATGTAATTTGACGAACATCATATATGGACAATATCGATAATGAGACTGTGAAGTTCGACTGTAGCCGCGGATGCACGATAACCCAGGACAAGGACACCGGGGAGTACGACTGCAACTACCGGCGCGGATGCTGCAAACTCAAGGACTACAATTGGTTGCACGGAATCAACCAGGAACAGTTCAAGGATCTGTTCGAAGTCAGGTTCAAGAACACGAGAAAGGGAATCTATGTCAATGCCTCCGGCCAGGGAATCAAGACCGGGGATCTTGTCATAGTCGAGGCTATGAACGGTCACGACCTGGGAATCGTCACGCTTGAAGGACCGATCGTGGGCCGTCAGATGAAATGCAAGGGGATCGATCCGCAGACTGCCGTCCTTAAGAAGATTTACCGCAAGGCCAAGCCGTTCGACATCGCGAAGTGGCAGGAAGCCATAGCGCGCGAGCAGGAAACCATGATCCAGGCAAGGAAGTTTGCCGCCGAACTGGGCCTGGACATGAAGATCGGTGACGTGGAGTTCCAGGGAGACGGAACTAAGGCAATCTTCTACTACATAGCCGACGGCAGGGTTGACTTCCGCCAGCTCATAAAGGTCTATGCCGAAGAATTCCACATCAGGATAGAGATGAAGCAGATAGGCGCCCGCCAGGAGGCGGGGCTGATAGGAGGTCTGGGCGTCTGCGGACGCGAACTCTGCTGCGCCAATTTCATCACGAACTTCCAGTCCATCTCGACTTCCGCCGCCCGTACCCAGGACCTTTCCCTGAATCCTCAGAAACTGGCAGGACAGTGCGGCAAACTGAAATGCTGCCTCAACTACGAGGTTTCCAACTATCTCGACGCTCAGTCCCGCATCCCGAAAGTCACCGAGCCGCTTGAATTCCAGGACGGCCTTGCCTATCTTGTCAAGACCGACATACTCCAGGAGGTGATGTATTTCTCCTACGAAAAGGGATCGCTTGCGAATCTGTTCCCGCTGGAAGCCTCCGAGGTGCGTCAGATCATTATGATGAACCGCAACGGCCAGAAGCCGGAATCGCTGAAGAGCGAGCCGGAGCCGGAGGGACCTCAGTTCGTCTCCGCCGTCGGAGACGACAGCATCACCAGGTTTGACAAGCCTAAGAAGAGCAAGAACCGCGGCTCCAAGAAGAAAGCGGCGAAGCCCGCTGTGGAAACAGAAGAGAACAGAGGAGGCGGCAATGCCCCGCGCAACGGTGGCGGAAAGCCTCGCCAGCGCAACGGCGGCGGTGCTGAGCGCAGGCAGGGGCAAAGGCAGTCCTCCGGGAAACCGGAACGCCAGACTCCGGAACACCAGAACAAAAATGCGTAGCACGTTCCTGGCGGCATTTCTCCTGCTGGTCGCGGTGTCCTGCTCGCGGCCGGTTTCCTATGAGCCGTTCGTGCTCAGGGAGAACGCCGAATATGGTGACACCTATCCGTTCAGCCTTGACTTGTCGGATTCTACCGTGAATTATGGGCTGGATTTCTACACGAGACTGGTCAGACCGGCTTTCGGAGAGTTCCCGAAAGACAGCATCGTGCTTGACCTGAGATGGATTTCCCCTTCGGACTCCATCTTTTCCGACACTGTCCGTTTCCATCTGGACACCCCGAGGGATTCCTCCTACTATGCCAGGGACTTCATCTTCGGCTACAAGGAAAATCTCGATGTCAAGGAATACGGCGTCTGGCGGCTCAAAGCCAGGGTGCTGGATGATTCTCAAGCCATAAGGGGACTCGGGATGATATTCAAAAGAAAGTAATGGGACACGACAAACTCAGAAAATTCGCCGAGAACGAAACTTTCGCCTGCCTTCTGCAGCCGGAATCCGCTTCGGTGCTGGACAAGTCCTGCAGCGGCAATGGGTTGAAACTCAAGGACCACCCGATCAAGGGACACTGGAACGGGAAGATGTTCGAAGCCGATTATCCGATCGTGCTTGAACTCGGGTGCGGAAAAGGGGAGTACACGATAGACCTTTCCCGCCGGGAAACCTCCCTGAACTTCATAGGTGTGGACATCAAGGGCGCCCGACTCTGGAAAGGCGCAAAGGAAGCGACACTGAACAAGCTGCCGAACGTGGCCTTCCTTCGGACAAGAGTCGAATTCATCGATGCGTTCTTCGCTCCCGATGAAGTTTCACAGATATGGCTGACCTTTTCCGATCCGCAGATGAAGAGCGAGAACCGCCGTCTGACAAGTCCTCCCTTTCTTGAACGTTACCGCAGATTTCTGAAAAAGGGCGGGATCGTGCATCTGAAGACAGACAGCCGCTTCCTGTTTGAATATTCAAAGGCGGTGGCGCTGTGCAACGGCCTGAAAATCCTGGCCTGTACGGACGACCTTTATGGAGCGGGCAGGCAGACCGTCCTTGACAGCCCTCTGGCTTCCGTGGTCGGACAGTCCGCAGTCGACGCTCTGTTCGAGGTTCGGACTTTCTATGAAAAGATGTTTCTGGCTCAGGGGTACAGAATCACCTATCTGAGCTTTGTGATAGACAAGGAAGGCGATTTCATCTACCCTGAATTCGATTCGGATTACTGGCGTTCCGTGGAAGGACCGCGCAAGTTCCTCCATCAGCCGGGTCAGGCTTGAACCGGTGCGCCACTCCGTCAGGCTTCTCTCCAGATGTAAACCTTGTCTCCTCTGCGGATTTTCTTTCCGCCCGGAGTCCGGATGTCGTCAGGAAACTTGACCGGGAAGGAACAGAGCGTTCCCTTCGCGGCTTCTTCCGCCGGTTTTAGATCCACGCGTATCTCGCTGACGGTCTGCTGGATGACTCCGGTGGTCTCACCGATGATGAGAATCTCGTCACCTCTGCGCAGACTCTCGGACTCGACCAGCACCTCCGCCACTGAAATCCTGTCGAACCAGTTGGTAACTTTCCCGCAGTAAATCTTCCTGCGCGTGGCGTGGCTGCCGTAGACCTCGCTCCACTGTCCGAGTTTCGCTCCCTGGTAGTAGCCGTCCCAGAAGCCTCTGTTGAAGACTTCGGAAAGTTCTTCCTTGAGGCCGGCGGCCAGCTGCGGAGTATAGCGTCCTTCGCAGACTGCGTCGGCCGCCCTGCGGTAGCAGGCTGCGGTCTTCTTGACGTACTCGGCGCTCCTTGCCCGGCCTTCGATCTTGAAGACCTTGACTCCGGCATCAATGATCCTGTCCATGAACTCTATGGTGCACAGGTCCTTCGGCGACATTATGTACTTGTTGTCGATGTTCAGTTTAGTCCCGGTCTCCAGGTCGGTGACCTCGTAGCCCCTGCGGCAGAGCTGGTAGCAGGCCCCTCTGTTGGCCGATGCTCCGTAGGTCTGGAGGCTGAGGTAGCATTTCCCCGAGATGGCCATGCAGAGCGCTCCGTGGGCGAACATCTCGATCCGGACAAGATTGCCGGAAGACCCTTTGACTCCGTCCCGCAGGATGGCTTCGTGGATTTCCTTGACCTGATGCAGGTTGAGTTCCCTCGCAAGCACGATCACATCGGCGAACTGTGAGTAGAACTTGAGCGCTTCGATGTTCGAGACGTTGAGCTGAGTGGAGATGTGGACTTCCAGACCTATCGACCTGCAGTATGTTATCGCCGCCATATCGGATGCGATGACAGCATCCACCCCTGCCGCCTTCGCGGCATCCAGAGCCTCCCGCATAGCGGCCAGGTCTTCGCCGTAAAGGACGATGTTCAGGGTCATGTAGGTCTTCACTCCGTATTCCCTGCAGATCCGCACGATCTCCGGAAGGTCTTCCGGCGTGAAGTTGTTGGCCGAATGCGAGCGCATGTTCAGGTTGCCCACTCCGAAATAGACGGAATCGGCTCCGCCCTGGATCGCCGCGTGCAGGCATTCGAAATTGCCCGCCGGAGCCATTATTTCAAGTTCTCTTTTGTCCATTGTCCCGATTTCTCACAATCTGTTCAAAACGATTCCCAATCTTCGGCAAAATTAGCCTAATAAATTACCATTCCCAAATCAGAAAACGACCGAATCTGAAATATTTTCGCTAATATTGCAACGATGTGCGGATAAGTTCCGCCTATTGCAGACAATGAAACTTGAAATTACCATTGAATATTTCACCAGACCCGGCGAGGACCTTTTCATCATTCTTGCGGACGGCGGTGAAATCCCTATGGAATATGAGTCCGCTGGCCGTTGGTCGGCCTCTTTGGAGGTGCCGGACGGGGCGGACGCTCTTGAATATTCATTCGAACTCCGCCGTGGCGGCCAGCGTGTCCGCAGGGAATGGAAGGGTCGCGTGGTCACGTTCCCTGACGTGAGCCGGGGTGCGGAGTCCGCCCCTGCCATCAAAGAATATGTTGTCCGCGACCGCTGGCAGGACAGGCCGGAGGATTCGCCGTTCTGGACGGACGCTTTCCGGAAAGTCATCTTCAGGAGCAGGATAGCGTATGCCTATCAGAGCGAAAACTCGAATGTCTCCCTGGTAGTGCCGGCGGCGGAGGTCAGAGGCGACGAGGTCGTGGCCCTTGCCGGTTCGGGAGGCCTGTTCGCAGAGGACTGGAAATGGTTCATACCGTTCTCCAATGAAGGCGACGGCTTCTGGCGCGTCGATCTCGACGTGACGGAGCCTTTCGACTACAAGATTGTCATACTGGACGCCGTGAGCGGAGAACCCAAGATCTGGGAGAGCGGAGACAACCGCCGTTTCGACGAGATTCCGGCCGAGGGAACCTTCCTTGAAGCAAGAGATGCGGTCCCCGTTTTCGGGGCCCGTCACTGGCGGGGAGCCGGAACCGCAGTCCCTGTGTTCTCGCTGCGGAGCGAGGACAGTTTCGGTGTCGGGGAGTTCAATGACCTGAAGAAGCTTGCGGACTGGGCCGCGGCCACCGGCCAGAGGGTCATCCAGCTGCTCCCGGTCAACGACACGACGATGACCGGCACCTGGACGGATTCCTATCCTTACAACGCCAACTCGACCTTCGCCCTTCATCCGCAGTTCATCCATCTTCCGGCCGCCGGTGTCAAGGTGGACGAAAAGTACAAGGCTCTGCGCAAGGAACTTGACGATCTTCCGTCCGTAGACTATGAAAGAGTCAACGGCGAGAAGACCCGCCTGCTGAGAGAGGCCTTCGCCGAGGTCGGGGATGAAGTGATGTCGGGTGCCGCCTACTGGTCCTTCTTCACCGCCAACAGGCATTGGCTGGTCCCTTATGCGGTCTTCAGCGTTCTGCGTGACAAGAACGGCACTCCGGAGTTCGGCAAGTGGAAGACTCTGTCTGAATATTCAGAGACGAAGGTCGTCAATTTCCGCCGCAATCACAGGGCTGAAGTTGATTTCTACTGCTATGTCCAGTTCTGCCTTGACGCTCAGCTTAAGGAGGCCGTCGAATATGCTCACTCGAAGGGCGTCATCATAAAGGGCGACCTTCCGATCGGCATAAGCCGAACGAGCGTAGACGCCTGGCAGTTCCCGAAGCTTTTCAATCTGGATTCGCAGGCAGGAGCCCCGCCCGACGCTTTTTCGGTCGACGGGCAGAACTGGGGTTTCCCGACCTACAACTGGGAGGAAATGGCCAAGGACGGCTATGCCTGGTGGAAGTCCCGCCTGGGAAAGATGAGCGAATATTTCGATGCTTTCCGAATCGACCATATTCTGGGATTCTTCAGGATCTGGGAGATTCCGCTGGGTATCAAGTCCGGACTGCAGGGACACTTCAATCCGGCGCTGCCGTACAAGGAGGACGAAATCCGCGGGAAGGGGTTCGATCCTCATTCTCAGCTTTTTGTCCCCGACCCGCACCGGGAAGGATGGTTCCATCCGCGCATATCCGCCCAGGACACCGAGGATTTCAACGCCCTGGACGAAGGCCGTAAAAACGCCTACAATGACCTTTACTACGATTTCTTCTACCATCGCCACAACGCTTTCTGGAAGGAGTGCGCGATGAAGAAACTCCCGGCTCTCCTGGATTCGACCGGAATGCTTACCTGCGGCGAAGACCTCGGAATGATTCCGGCCTGCGTGCCTGAAGTGATGAAGGATCTGAGGATTCTTTCGCTTGAGATCCAGAGAATGCCGAAATCGCCGGAGAAGACCTTCGACGATCCGGCGTCGTACCCGTACCTTTCAGTCTGCGCCACCGGGACGCACGACACTTCGACCTTGCGCGGCTGGTGGGAGGAGGACAGGCAGATGACGGAACGCTTCTACCACGAGGTTCTTCACTGCGAAGGCAAGGCTCCTGCGGCCTGCGAGCCGTGGGTGTGCGAAATGATCGTCAGGCAGCACCTCGCTTCGCCTTCGATGCTCTGCATCCTTCCGCTGCAGGACTGGATTTCCGTTGACGGCAACGTGCGCTGGCAGGGCAGGCCGGAGGATGAACGTATCAACGTTCCGGCGGTCTCCCGGCATTACTGGAGGTGGCGGATGCACATCACGCTCGAACGGCTGCTGGCGGACAAGGGCCTCGTCTCGCATCTTCGCGGCCTGATTCTGGATTCGGAAAGGTGCTGACGGCGGACGTACGAACCGCAAGATATCCGGCGGATGTGGTCAATTTGAAAGAAAAATTGCTATATTTGCGGAAACGGACAGGGTTCCGCCGTACAGGGCGGGACTCCGTTCGGTTTTTATGATGTTTCAACAAAGTTAAAAACAAGTTTCATCATTATGGCGGACATTCATTATATGACCCAGGACGGGCTTGACAAGCTCAAGAAGGACCTCGCCGACGCTTTGGCGCAGCGTCCTGTGATTTCCGCGGCAATCGCGGAGGCAAGGGAAAAGGGAGACCTTTCCGAGAACGCTGAATATGACGCGGCGCGTGACGCGCAGGGTCTGCTGGAAGTCAGGATCGCTAAACTCAAGGACCTGGTGGCCAATGCCAAGGTAATAGACGAGTCGCAGCTTGGTACTGACAAGGTTCAGATCATGAACAAGGTGAAGGTCGAGAACATCGCTCTCGGCAAGGTGATGGAGTTCACTATCGTGGGGGAGACCGAAGCGGATTTCGCCCACGGCAAGCTGGCTTCCACCACTCCGATCGCAAAGGCGCTTCTCGGACATTCAAAGGGAGAGACGGTCGAGGCCAAGGTCCCGTCCGGAGTCATCAAGTTCAAGATTCTCGACATTACGCTTTAACCGGATATGGCCACGATATTCACTAAGATAGCGAAAGGGGAGATCCCTTCGTACAAATGCGCCGAGAGCGAGGATTTCTATGCTTTCCTGGACATCAGCCCGCTCGCGAAAGGCCACACTCTGGTCATCCCGAAGAACGTGGAGGATGACTACATCTTCCATCTGGACGAGAAGACTTACGAGGGCCTTTGGGCCTTCGCCCGCAAGGTGGCTCTCGCGATCAAGGCCGCCGTGCCTTGCCAAAGGGTAGGAGTCTGCGTGCTCGGAATGGAAGTTCCCCACACGCACATCCATCTCGTCCCGCTTCAGACCGAGGCGGATATGGACATCAAAAAGAAGAGGCTGGAACTTTCCCCTGAGGAGAACAAGGCAATCGCTGAAGCAATATTCAATGAATATGAAAAATTATAAGATAATCCTTGCCGCTGCCGCTCTGGCGGCGGTGGCTTCATCCTGCTCCGACAAGGTCAGGATCCAGGGTTCCGTGGAAGGTGCGCAGGACGCTCAGATTGTAGTGAAACAGCTCTCCGGCAGTTCCCTTGTTCCGCTGGACACTCTGACCACCGACGCCGCAGGAGCATATTCGTACAACCTTGAGGTCGCTGAAGGCCAGCCGCAGTTCGTCTATCTTTTCAAGGGGAACACGAGAATCGCTTCGCTGCTGCTCCAGAAGGGGGACAAGGTGAAGGTGGTTTCCGACACTCTCGGAAAGTTTTCGGTGGAAGGTTCCGCTGAGAGCGAGAAGCTCCGTCAGGTCGAGGAGGATTTCGCCGCCTTTATTGACAGGTTCTCCGCCGATGCCGCCGCCGGCGACAATGCTGCGGCGTCGAGGGACTATGTGGACTACTACCGCGACCGTGTGAAGTACGTGCTCGAGAATTCCAAGTCCCTGACTTCAGTCCAGGTGCTTTACCAGAAGATCAACGATGATTTCCCTGTCTTCAGCCAGGCCACGGACGCCATCATCTTCCAGAATGTTCACGATTCCCTGATGACGGTCTATCCTGATTCCAAGTACGTTTCCGCTTTGAAGAAAGAGGCTGACAGCAGGTTCAACGCCTTCAACCTCGACCAGCAGGTCCGGGCCGCACAGGAAATGTCCTATCCCGATCTGGAGCTTCCTTCAATCGACGGCTCCAAGGTGAAGCTCAGCGAGGTGGACGCCAAGGTCGTCCTTGTCTATTTCTGGCAGGCCTCCGACGCTTCCCTGAAGATGTTCAACCAGGACGTGCTGCTGCCGCTATACAATGAATATCATTCCAAGGGACTGGAGATCTATTCAGTTTCGCTTGACACTGACAAGGGTGTCTGGGCAAGCGCGGTAAAGAACCAGAATCTGCCTTGGATAAACGTCTGCGACGGTCTCGGTGCCGCATCCCGCGCCGCCGCGCAGTACAACATAAGCCGCGGTCTGCCGGTCGCCTATCTGATTGCCGACGGGGCGATGAGTCCCGACGTCATCAAGACGGACAAGGATCTGCGCAAGGCGATTGCGTCAAAGTTTTAAGACAATCCCGGAGGCTGGCCGCAACGCACTGTTCTGCCAGCCTCTTTTGTACAGGGTACAGTTTTCCGGCTGAATGCCGGACACAATGAACAGAACAATGGAAAGAAAGACAAGAGTAAGATTCGCGCCGTCACCTACCGGACCTCTGCACATGGGCGGAGTCCGCACGGCTCTTTATAACTACCTCTACGCCAAGCAGCACGGAGGAGATTTCATCATCCGTATCGAGGACACTGACTCCCACCGTTTCGTGCCGGGTGCGGAACAGTACATCATCGAGGCCCTGAACTGGTGCGGCATCATTCCTGACGAAGGAGTGGACGAGAACGGGAAGGTTGTCGAGACGGCTTCCCCGAAGCATCCGCACGCACCTTACCGCCAGAGCCAGAGGCGCGGCATC
>CAVCDF010000032.1:0-20532 GCA_963600795.1 Anaerotignum sp.
GGACAGCAGGTACATATTCATCGCGGGAGGCGTCGGCACAGCCCCCGTCTATCCTCAGGCCAAATGGCTGCACGACAGAGGGATCGCCGTCGACGTGATCATCGGCGCGAAGACGAAGGACCTGCTCATCTACAAGGAAGAGCTGGCATCCGCCTGCGACAACCTGTTCCTCTGCACCGATGACGGCACGGAGGGATTCCACGGAATGGTAACCGGACTCCTTGAGAAACTTGTCTCGGAAGGGCACAAGTACACCCAGGCCGTAGCCATCGGCCCGATGATAATGATGAAGTTCTGCACCCTCACCTGCAAGAAGCTCGGCATCCCGGAGGACGTGAGCCTGAACATGCTGATGGTTGACGGAACCGGAATGTGCGGCGCCTGCCGCGTCACAGTGGGCGGCAAGACCAAGTTCGCCTGCGTGGACGGTCCGGAGTTCGACGGCTACGAGGTCGATTTCGATGAGGCGATGAGGCGTCTGGGGCAATACAGGGCCGAAGAGGCCGAGGTTAAATCTAAAATGGGAATATGATGGCACAGAGAATACCAAGAGTACCGGTCCGCGAACAGGACCCTAAGGTACGCGCGCACAATTTCGAAGAGGTTTGCTACGGTTACAATCTTGAAGAGGCCACGACCGAGGCGTCGCGCTGCCTGCACTGCAAGAACCCGCGCTGCGTGGGCGCCTGCCCTGTCAGCATCAAGATTCCTGACTTCATCGCCAAAGTGGCCGCCGGCGACATCGCCGGAGCCGCCGCGGTCATCGCCGAGGACTCCTCGCTTCCTGCCGTCTGCGGCCGCGTCTGCCCGCAGGAGAGCCAGTGCGAAGGCAGCTGCATCCTCGGTGTCAAGGGAGAACCTGTGGCCATCGGCAAACTTGAAAGATTCGTCGCCGACCACTCCGCGGAAGCTCCATCCAAGCCTGCGGAAGCCCCTGCCGCGACCGGAGCGAAGGTTGCAATCATCGGCTCGGGTCCTGCCGGACTCGCCTGCGCTTCCGACCTTGCCAAAAAAGGCTACGACGTCACCATCTTCGAGGCTCTGCACAAGGCCGGCGGCGTCCTTGAATATGGAATCCCTGAATTCAGGCTTCCGAAGGACACAGTTCTCAAGCGGGAAATCGATGAAGTCAAGGCGCTCGGAGTCAAGATAGAGACCGATGTGATCGTCGGAAGGACTGTCACGATCGACCACCTTATGGACGCAGAAGGCTTCAAGGCAGTGTTCGTCGGCACCGGAGCCGGACTTCCGAAGTTTATGGGCATCCCGGGCGAGAACCTCAACGGAGTGTTCTCCGCCAACGAATTTCTGACGAGAAACAACCTGATGAAGGCTTTCCGTGAAGACTACCTGACACCTATCCACGCAGGAAAGAAGTGCTGCGTGGTGGGCGGAGGAAATGTCGCCATGGATGCGGCGAGGACCGCCTTGAGGCTCGGGGCCGACACGACAATCGTCTACCGCCGCACCGAGAACGAACTTCCGGCCAGAAAGGAGGAAGTCCATCACGCCAAGGAAGAGGGTATCGATTTCCAGATGCTGACCAACCCGGTCGAGGTTCTCGGCGACGAGAAAGGCTGGGTAAGGGCAATCAAGTGCATCAGGATGGAACTCGGAGAGCCTGACGCTAGCGGCCGCCGCTCCCCTGTCCCGATTCCGGGATCGGAATTCGAGATTGAGACCGAGACCGTGATAATGGCCCTTGGCACCGCTCCGAACCCTCTGATCGTCAACACCACCAATGGACTTCAGGCCACACGCAGAGGCGGGCTTGAGGCCGACGAGCAGGGCCGCACGACCCGCGAAGGCATATTCGCAGGCGGAGACGCCGTCACAGGAGCCGCCACAGTGATCCTCGCTATGGGAGCCGGCCGCAAAGCCGCCGCCGCCATCGACGAGTACCTCAGCAAGGAATAGTACCCCAAAACAATCACACTCAGAAAGCCGGCCCGGAACATCCCCGCCGGCTTTCTTCTTTTTTCAGATACTATTTGCTAAATTTGCAGAGTCAATTTTCGGTTTCAAACGGAAACGGTGATGTTGAGGAAATTAGCAGTTGCGCCGATTCTGCTGGCGATGATGATGGTGGCCGTCGCCACTGTCCTTCCGCATCATCACCATGAAACGATGATCTGCATAGCGCACGAAATCTGCGGGATGGACGGCTGCCGCGACGACGAACACACGCACCATTCCGATGCGAACCACGACGAGGACGAAAGCCACTGCGTGGCGCACGAGCATTACTTCCCGTCCGAAAACCTCAGAATCACGCCTCCTGCCGGATCCGACGTCATCACCGGCATCACGGCAGAACTGCAAACGCTTGCCGCTACATTGAACTTCATAGCCGAAGAAACGGCTTCTGAATATGCCTTCGGGGATCTCATCCCTTTGATTGTCCAGCCGCCGCTGATTTCCCAGGCGGCTCCGAACGCTCCGCCTTCCGCCGCATAAAGGCGTCCCGGCTTTCCGTCTGAAAGCCGGGACGGTTTCAGGTACAGAAGCACCCGGCACCGCCGGGAATCATGCGTAACCATATCCATTAGAAAATGAAAAAATCAATTATACTTCTGATGGCAGCCTGCGCCATACTGGCAGGATGCCACAACCATAGCCACAGCCACGGAGACGAAGAACATCACCACGTCCACGAGGAGGAAGAAGCGCACGGCCACGAAGGCCATCACGATGAACACGATGGACACGATGGACACGATGGGCACGACCACAGCGGAGAAATCGTGGTCAGCCTGGAAAGGCAGAAGACTTTCGGGATTGCTGTTGACACCGTAACAGCCGGCACCTTCTGCGAAGTCCTGCACACGAGCGGACAGATCCTCTCGGCGACGGGAGACGAGATGACCGTAGTCGCCAAGACCTCCGGAACGGTAAGCCTGGGCAACCTGACGGAAGGATCGGCAGTTGGCAAAGGCGCAAGGATAGCCACCATCTCATCCAAGAATCTTGGCGAGGGCGACAAACTTGCAAAGGCGAAAGCGGCCTATGAAACGGCAAAAAGAGAATATGAACGTGACCTTCAGCTGAGCAAGGACAACATCGTCAGCGAGAGCCATCTGGACCAGAGCAAACTTGCCTGCGAACAGGCAAGGGCCGAGTATGAGGCTCTGTCTTCCGACCTGACCGCCGACGGCGGCGTGGCGGTGACCTCACCTATGGCCGGCTTCATCAAAAGGCTGGACGTTCGCCAAGGCGACTACGTCGAGACGGGCGATCCCGTCGCGGTGGTCAGCCAGAACAGAAGGCTCCGGCTGAGAGCGGACGTCTCCGAAAAATACTACGGGATGCTGTCCGCCATCAAGGATGCCAACTTCAGCACTCCGTACAGCGAGACCACATACAGCCTCAAGGAACTTGGAGGCAGGCTCATCGGCTACGGAAGAGCGTCGGACGGAGACTACTATATTCCCGTGACATTCGAATTCGACAACAGGGGGAACCTTGTTCCGGGTTCGTACGCCGACATATTCCTGAAAACATCCTCCTCGAAGGAAGGCATAAGCGTCCCGGTTGAGGCCGTCGTCGAAGACCAGGGAGTACATTATGTCTTCGTCCAGCACGACGAGACAGGCTTCTTCAAGCGCGAAGTTACCCTCGGCCAGTCCGACGGACGCAGAGTGCTGGTCAAGAGCGGACTTAAGGAAGGCGAATCCGTGGTGGTGTCAGGAGCTCTTCAGGTCAAACTCGCAAGCGTGACGGCGGTTCCGGCAGGCCACACACACAATCATTAGGCCTATGGAACAGCTTCAGCGCGAAAACGGACTGCTGAACGGAATCATCAGATTCTCGCTCAACAACCGGATGGTTATCCTGGTGATAGCCGCCCTCTGCCTTGTCGCCGGAATACATTCGACCTTGAACACAGAAGTCGATGTCTTCCCCGACCTTAACGCACCGACCGTGGTCGTGATGACGGAAGCCGAAGGAATGGCTCCGGAAGAAGTCGAAAGGCTCGTCACCTTCCCCATCGAGACCGCAGTGAACGGCGCGACCAACGTGCGCCGCGTCCGTTCATCCTCCACAACGGGATTCTCAATCGTGACAATAGAATTCGACTGGGGCACGGACATCTACAAGGCCCGCCAGATCGTCTCCGAGAAGATAGCGATGGTCGGGGAAAGCCTTCCCGACAATGTCGGCAATCCGACTCTCGGACCGCAGGCGTCAATCCTGGGCGAACTGATGATCATAGGACTCACCGCCGACACGACTTCGATGCAGGACCTGCGCACCCTCGCTGACTGGACCATCAGACCGCGCCTGCTTTCAACGGGCGGAGTGGCCCAGGTCGCGGTGATGGGCGGCGACATCAAGGAATATCAGATCCTGATGGATCCCGGCAAGATGCGCAGCCGCGGAGTTTCAATGGACGAGGTCATCTATGCCGTCAAAGGTATGAACCAGAACGCCACCGGCGGCACTCTTTATGAATATGGCAACGAATACATCGTCCGCGGCCTTCTCTCGACAGACGAGATCGAAGAACTCAGGAAAGCGGTCGTCAAGACTTCTGAAGGCGGATTCCCGATCACGCTGGACGAGATCGCCGATGTCCGCATCGGTCCGAAGAGACCGGTGCTTGGCGTTGCGTCGAACGACGGCAAGCCGGCCGTGATCCTCACGGTGACGAAGCAGCCGAACACCAACACACTGGCGCTGACAGGGAGACTGGACAAGGCTCTTGATGAAATCCAGAGCACGCTTCCTGCCGACGTAAAGGTCAATTCGCAGATTTTCCGCCAGTCCAGATTCATAGAAAGTTCGATCGGCAACGTGAAGGAGTCTCTGGTAGAAGGCGCCATCTTCGTCATCATCGTGCTGTTCATATTCCTGATGAACTGGCGCACGACGGTAATATCCCTGATTTCGATTCCGCTTTCAATCGTCGTCGCTATGCTTGCGCTCAAGTGGATGGGACTGACCATCAACACTATGAGCCTCGGAGGTATCGCAATCGCAATAGGATCCCTCGTGGATGACTCGATCGTGGATGTGGAGAACGTGTTCAAACGGCTGCGGCAGAACAGAGCGAGGCCGGAAGGCGAAAGAGAGAGCATACTCAAAGTTGTCTACGAGGCTTCCAAGGAAGTCCGTATGCCGATGCTGAACTCGACCCTGATCATCATCGCAAGCTTTCTTCCGCTGTTCTTCCTTTCAGGAATGGAGGGCAGGATGCTCAAGCCTCTGGGCATTACCTTCATCATCTCGCTGGTCGCTTCCACGCTGGTGGCCCTGACGGTCACCCCTGTACTGAGTTCCTATCTTCTCGGGCCGGAAAGCAGCGACAGGACAGGCAGGGAACCCGCGCTTGTCCGCTGGCTCAAGAAAATCTACGGGAAGGCCCTGCAATGGTCGCTTGACCACAAAGCCGTGCTTCTGGGCGGTGTCGGGGCACTTCTGGCAGTAGCGGTCGTGATGTTCTTCACTCTAGGACGCAGTTTCCTTCCGGCCTTCAACGAAGGATCGTTCACCATCGCGATAAGTTCAGTTCCGGGAATATCCCTCGAGGAATCGGACAGGATGGGACGCATAGCGGAAGAACTGCTGCTGAGCATTCCTGAAATCAAGACCGTAGGAAGGAAGACCGGACGTGCTGAACTAGACGAACACGCATTCGGAGTCAACTGTTCCGAATTCGAGTGCCCGTTCGAACTCGGCAGGAAAACCCGCCGGCAGCTGACTGAAGAAGTCCGGCAAAAACTCTCGGTCCTTCCGGGAACGAACATAGAAATCGGCGGACCTATCTCGCACAGGATCGACGCTATGCTTTCGGGAACACAGGCCAATATCGCAATCAAGCTGTTCGGCACCGACCTGAACAAGATGTACGAACTTGGCACACAGATAAAGTCAGCGATTTCAGACGTGGAAGGCATAGCCGACATCAACGTGGAGCAGCAGGTCGAAAGGCCCGAACTGAACATCACGCCAAAGCGCGAGATGCTGGCACGCTACGGAATATCCCTGCCGGAATTCTCCGAATTCATAAAGGTTATGATGGAAGGTGAAGTTGTCTCCACAGTCTATGAAGGGAACCGTTCATTCGACCTGACTCTCAAGGTCAACGATGAAGCCAGGTCCGGAATCGAAAGGATAGCCGACCTGATGATCGACACCGGCGACGGCAGGAAAGTTCCACTGTCGTATGTGGCCGACATAAAGTCGTCTGCAGGTCCGAACACCATCAACAGGGAGAACGTCAGCAGGAAGCTGGTCGTTTCCTGCAACGCGACCGGTGGAGAACTCGCCAAGGCGGTAGCGTCAATCAGGGAGGAGATCGCAGAGAATGTGCAGCTGCCTGAAGGCTACCACATCGAGTACGGAGGCCAGTTCGAAAGCGAGGAAAGGGCGTCCAGGACAATCGCGCTTGTGAGCGTGTTCAGCATATTCATAATATTCATGCTCCTCTTCGGAGAGTTCAAGAATGTGTCGCAGTCTCTCGTGGTGCTGCTCAACCTGCCGCTGGCGCTGATCGGAGGCGTCATAGCCATATTCTTCACCGACGGCATCCTGAGCATCCCGGCCATAATCGGGTTCATCTCGCTCTTCGGCATAGCTACCCGAAACGGAATGCTGCTGATCGACCGGTACAATGTTCTTTCGCAGCAGGGACTTTCACGCCACGATGCAGTAATGACAGGATCGCTGGACAGGCTCAACCCTATTCTGATGACTGCAGTCACCTCAGCTCTCGCCCTGCTGCCTCTCGCCCTGGGAGGCGACCTGCCGGGCAATGAAATCCAGTCTCCGATGGCGAAGGTGATTCTGGGCGGCCTGTTCTCATCGACTCTTCTGAACGGGTTCGTGGTGCCGGTAATCTACCTTATAAACAAGAAAGACAAATAAATATGAAATCTCAATCAATGAATATCATAGCGTGTCTGGTCTGCATAATTTCGTCAAGTGTTTCCGGTGCGGTGGCCCAGAACACGACGGATGAAATTCTCAGGCAGATAGAGATGAACAATCCGCAGCTGAAGACCGCCGCCGCCGAGGCGGAAGCGGAAAAGCTGGCGAACCGGTCCGGGGCGGTTCTTGACAATCCCGAGATCGAATTCAACTACCTTTGGGGAGCGGACGGTATCGGAAACCGCCGGGACTTCCGCGTCACTCAGGCCTTCGACATCCCCACGCTCACCGGGATGAAATCAAGGCAGGCCGCCGGACAGAACGAACTGGCTTCCCTGCGCTACAAGGCGGAGAGGATCGATGTGCTGCTTAAGGCGAGACAGACCTGCATTGAACTAGTACACTGCAATGCCCTGAAGTCCGAGCTCAGTTCGCATCTTGAGCAGGCCAAAACCCTGGTCGACTCCTACGAAAAGCGGCTGAAGGCCGGAGACGCGACCATACTCGACCTTAACAAGGCCAAAGTGCATCTTACGGCGGTACGCGGACAGATCTCCAAGGTGGATGTCGAAAGGGAGTCGCTGCTCGCAACGCTTCGGATTCTGAACGGAGGCAATGAAATCAGTTTCGACGAGACGTCCTACGACATCTCCGAGGCGCTTCCCGCCGACTTCGAGACCTGGTACTCGAACGCTTCCGAAAAGAATCCGGTGCTCCAGTTTGTCAGGCAGGAAGTCGCCGTAGGCAAAAGACAGCTTGCCATCGACAAGACGTCCTGGCTGCCTGAACTGACCGTCGGGTATATGAGCGAACTGGCATCGGACAAGTACCGGGGCGTCACGGTCGGCATAAGCATTCCGCTATGGAGCAACGCCAACAAGGTGAAGCAGTCCAGGGCAAGGATAGCGGCGGCCGAATCGCAGAAAGCCCTGGCTGAGCAGAAATTCTACTATGAGATAATGGCCCAGTATGCCAGGGCGGCAAACCTGAAAGAAAATTCGGAACTGATGCGCGCCTCGCTTGAGGAGACTGACAACCGCGAACATCTGCTTGTGGCCCAGTCCAAAGGCGAAATCTCGATGATTGAATATCTTGTCGAGATCGACCAGTACTACGAAGCCATCGAGCAGACACTTGAAGCAGAGCGAGACTACCGTCTCGCCCTGGCTCAACTCAAAGTGCTTGAATAACGGATTCTAAGCTCCTGCGATGCAGTCGATTTCGACAAGGGCTCCCTTCGGAAGGTCCTTGACGGCGAATGCGCATCTGGCAGGATAAGGCGCCTTGAAGAATTCCGCATAGATTCCGTTCATCGCACCGAAATCCTTCATCTCGGCAAGAAAGACGGTTGTCTTCACCACCTTGTCAAGGCCGGATCCGGCCTCTTCAAGAATCGCCTTCAGGTTAAGAAGTGACTGTCTGGTCTGGGCCTCCACTCCCCCTTCAGGGAACGCTCCCGTCGCGGGGTCGATAGGAAGCTGGCCGGAAACGAAGATGAAGCCGCCCTGCTCGATCGCCTGGCTGTACGGTCCGATGGCCGCAGGAGCCTTCTCAGTTGCTATCTGTTTCATATTCAAGTAACAAAAAAAATCTGGCGGACAGGCAGTCGGCCGCACGCATAAGTTTATAACAAGCGGCTACTGCCCGCCGCCGTCGGAAACCGCCTGAACAGTTTCCGGATTTCACTTGACAAGGGATCCGAGGATTCTCACCCTCGGGTCCCTTGACATTTCTCCAGGATTTGTTCCCGGCTCACCTTCAGGAACGGAAAGTCCTCGCGCAGCGAAGAAATCCGTCCAGAAACCAGTCACGCGACCGGTGCTGTCGTGGAACGACATCGGCACCGTACCGAAGACAGGTTCGCCGGTCTTTTCCAGCACCATCGACTTCTGGACCAGTTCCGAGCAGTACACGGCGCTGTCGCCCGGCATGAAAAGGTCATCGTATGGCAGGCCGAGATATTCTTTGGCTCTGAGTATGCTGGCTTCAGCATCAAGCCCGCTTATTCTTCCGACAAGAACCGACTCGCCCGCACCGAGCCTGACAAGAAAACTGTCAATAGGCGACTGGATGACTCCATCTTCCGGAACCGCCTCGATTACCGTGAGCGTGGCCGGGCAGTTTTCCCCTTCAGACACTATGGCGACGTGGTCGATGCCCAGGCCTTCTATTCCTTCGGTCACCTCGGTGATCCGGTTCCCTTCAGCGTTCGCGACGAAAAGCAGGTCACCGCTGCGCAGTTCGCGCAAAGACACTCCGGTCTCCGTGCAGGCCGTCCAAAGCAGGACAAAGGACAGGAGACATAGAGACCTGAGAGAAATCATCGCAGATGCCTGTTCACTTCTTTCCCAGCCTGGAGCCCAGATTCCATAATATTCTGATCTTCAAAACAATGAAGACAACCAGAAGAATAGCTACAACCCCAAGGAGACAATAAAAGAACATTTCCGTTCCAGTCATGACGCAATAATTTAAATCTCAAGCATAAAAATCAAAACTGCCGATCAATCGACAAAGCGTACTTTCGAAGCATCTCTCGGTTTAGCCTCCGGATCCTGGTCAGGATAGCCGAAAGCAATGGCATAGAGAAGTTCGTAGCCGTCCGAAAAGGCGAGCCTGTCGAGGAAGAACTTGCCGTCCGGAGACTTGAGGAACTGCACCGGACCGCCGAGACAGCAGGTGCCTATCCCAAGAGACTTGGCCGCGATTATCATATTCTCGCCCAGAAGTCCGCAGTCGATCTGAGACATTCCGGCCTCGGCGTTGCAGGCTATGAAGGCGACCACAGGAGCGTTGCGGAACATGTTCACGAATCCCGGGTCTTCTCCCATCTTCGGGTTCACCTTAAGGAAAGCGGCAGTGACTTCGGCGATGGCATCAGCATTGTCCACCACTCTCACTTCCCAGTTCTGACGGTTCATCGCGTTCGGAGCGTTGATCCCGCACTCGAGAATCACGTTCATAGTGTCACGGGACACCGGTACGGCTTTGTAAGCCCTGACACTGCGGCGTGCCATAATGGTTTCGATCGCAGGAGAAGTTATACCCTCGGCGGGAGTCTGGACGGCTTTGCCTTCTCCGCTTCCGCAAGAAGCCGCGACAGTCAGCAAGGCCGCTCCGGCCAGGACTGCTGCAAATGCTGATGATGCTTTCATATTCAATAATGTATAAATAAGAGTACGGCTGTCAAGGCCGTACAATTACAAATTAACGTTAAATTATCCGCAAAAGCAAACGCCGCCGGGAAAATTCAGCGAAGTTTCTGACGGCGGATCGGATTGTGACGGCAGCTGGCGGGGTCTGTTCGTCGACGAATCGCCGGAATTCGTCGAACTTAGTTGCGGCGGGACTGGATGAGGAATATTTTCGCGGCCGGAAAATCACTCAAGATATGGGAAAAAGAATATTCATCATCATCGCCGCTGCAGTGGCCGCCTCGTCAAGCCTTATGGCGCAGACCAAGGTCTGGACTCTGCAGGAGTGCATCGACTATGCCATCGAGAATAACATCTCGCTGAGGCAGAGCAGGAACACAATGCTCTCAGGACTTGAGGACACCTATCAGGCCAAGTCCGCGATGCTGCCTTCGTTCAGCGGTTCGGTCAGCCAGGGAATCACAAACAGACCGTTCTCGGATTCCGGGAACAGCACCGTCGTCGGTTCGGATGTCTACAACACTTCCAAATCGACAAGCTGGTCCGGCAACTACGGGCTCAGCGCAGGGCTTACACTCTACAGCGGAGGAAGTCTCCGCACAGCCCTGAAAAAGAGCCGCATTCAGAATTCCGTAGATTCACTGTCCGTGGAGGAAAGCACCAATGACATCGTGATCTCGATAGTCCAAGCATATATGCAGTGCCTCTATGCTGCCGAAGCTATCAAAATCGGCGAGAGTACCGCCGAAGCCGCAAAGGCCCAGGTGGACAGAGCCAGGGAACTCAAGAACGCCGGCGAACTGAGCAAGGTCGATGTGGCGCAGCTCGAAAGCCAGTACGCCAGCGACCTCTACCAGGTCACCGTAGCGAAAACCAATCTGGACAACTACAAGCTCCAGCTTAAGCAGCTGCTTGAGCTCGGCGTGAGCGACGAGATCGAGCTGGACGAACCCGCCGATGATGAATCCGGAGTTCTCAGGCTTCTCCCTTCTAAAGAGGATGTCTATGCGAATGCGCTTCAGACTATGCCGGAAATCAAGAAGGCTGAACTGAACGTGACTGCGGCCGACCTCGGAGTCCGTCAGGCGAAGGCTGGATATTCACCTACACTTTCGGCTAACGCTTCGCTCGGCACCACGAACGTCTCCGGAATGAGCAATTCCTTCGGCGAACAGCTCGAGAACAACTTCAACGAGAGCATAGGGCTGAGCCTTCAGATTCCGATCTTCCAGAACCGCAGGACAAAAACCTCGGTCAACAAGGCAAAGATCGAAGCCGAGAACAGCAGGCTTGAGCAGATGAGCGCGGAAAAGACTCTGCTCAAGGAAGTTGAAGGCACTTACCTCGATGCCGTTTCAGCTCAATCCAAATATGTTTCCGCCAAGGAGCAGGCCAGGTACGCCGAAGAAAGCTACAACCTCACTGCCGAGCAGTTCAGCGTGGGAATGAAGAATACCGTTGAACTCATCACGGCACAGAACACCCTCCTGGACGCCCGCGTCCAGCTCCTCCAGTCAAAATACACAGCGCTGATGAACAACGCCATACTCGACATCTACCAGGGAAATTATAACATTTACAAATATGAAAAATAAGGCATTATGGATTGTCATCGGAGTACTCTGCGCAGCCGCGGTACTCTGGCTCGTGTTCCGTCCGACAGGAAAGAGCGCCGTCACTCTTGAGACAGCGATGACGGAAAGAATCGAAATCACCAGCTCAGTCACAGCCACGGGCACTGTCGAGCCTGTCACGAAAGTCGACGTCGGCACACAGGTTTCCGGCATCGTAGACAAGCTCTACGCCGACTACAACGACATCGTCAAGGCCGGCCAGGTCATAGCCGAGATGGACAAGGTCAACCTCCAGGCCGAGCTTGTCTCCTCTCAGGCCCAGCTGTCCGCCGCGAAGACCGAGTACGAGTACAGGCAGAAGGAGTACAACAGGATCAAGACGCTGCACGAAAAGGAACTCGTGAGCGATTCCGAGTACGATTCGTCCTACTACCAGTATGAGACCGCCAAGAACGCCTACAGCCAGGCGCAGGCCTCCATCACGAAGGTGAAGAGAAACCTCAGCTACGCCACCATCACCTCCCCTATCGACGGAGTCGTCATCAGCAGGGCGGTCGAGGAAGGCCAGACTGTAGCGGCGGGATTCGAGACCCCTACCCTCTTCACGATAGCAAAGAACCTCACGGACATGCAGGTGATCGCCGATGTCGACGAGGCTGACATCGGGCAGGTCAAGGAAGGCCAGAGCGTGACCTTCACCGTTGACGCCTATCCTGACGATGTGTTCAAGGGAGAAGTGCAGCAGGTCCGTCTGGAAGCCACAACCACATCCAACGTCGTCACCTACGAGGTGGTCATCACGGCTCCGAACCCTGACCTCAAATTAAAGCCGGGCCTTACCGCCAACGTCACCATCAACACCCTCGACGAGCAGAACGTGCTTTCAGTCCCTACCAAGGCTCTCAGGTTCACTCCTGACCCTGAAGTGCTTGAAGAGATAGGAATCACCGTCAACGGACAAGCGGAGGCCACCGACACCACCAGGATCGTGTGGGTCAAGAACGGAAGTTCCATCTCGCCCAAGGTGGTCACTCCTAACCACACCAGCGGCGACAGGACAGGAATTTCCAGCGGACTCACGGACGGAGAGGAGGTCGTGACAGGCCTGACTGCGGAGACAGTGAAGAAGGCCGCCACCACGGAGAGAAGCCCGTTCGCACCGGGCCCGAGAAACGAGGAGAAGAAGAAATAAGCTTTGAATATGAAAGAAGTTATCAGGCTTGAGGACATCCGCCGCGACTTCATCGTGGGAGACGAGACCGTCCACGCCCTGCGCGGAGTGTCCTTCACAATCAACGAGGGTGAGTTCGTCACCATCGTCGGCACATCAGGATCCGGCAAATCCACGCTCCTGAATCTTCTCGGCTGCCTTGACACCCCGACTTCCGGGGAATATTACCTCGACGGAGTCTCGGTCAGGACAATGGACAAGAACGACCGCGCCACCCTGCGCAACCGCAAGATCGGCTTCGTGTTCCAGAACTACAACCTGCTCGCGAAGACCACTGCCGTGGAGAACGTGGAACTTCCGCTGATGTACAATCCGAAATATTCAAAGAAGGAAAGGTACGACCGTTCGGTCGAGGCGCTGAAGGCAGTCGGGCTGGGTGACAGGCTGGAACACAAGAGCAACCAGATGTCCGGAGGCCAGATGCAGAGGGTCGCTATCGCCAGGGCACTGGTCAACGACCCGGCCGTGATTCTCGCTGACGAGGCGACCGGCAACCTGGACACCCGCACGAGTTTCGAGGTGCTGGTACTCTTCCAGCAGCTCCACTCCGAAGGCCGCACGATCATATTCGTGACCCACAACCCCGAGATTGTGAACTACAGCACGAGGACGATCACGCTGAGGGACGGCAGAATCACAAGCGATGTGCGGAATGACAATGTCCTCGACGCGGCCGAGGCCCTCGCCAAACTTCCGGTGGAGAACGACAAGTAGCGGTGGGATATTCATAAAAGGGAAAGACAATGAATTTTGGCAATTTATTCAGAATAGCCCTCAAGGCATTGGGCAACAACAAGTTCAGGGGATTCCTGACAATGCTGGGCATCATCATCGGAGTCGGCTCCGTCATCACGATGCTGGCCATCGGACAAGGCTCGAAGAAGAGCATCCAGGCCGAGATCAGCGAGATGGGCTCGAACATGATAATGATCCATCCGGGCGAGGACATGAAAGGCGGAGTCAGGCTCAGCGCCGATGACATGCAGACGCTGAAAGTCAAGGACTTCGAGAGCATCCGCACAAGCTGCGGCCACGTGAACCTCGTCTCCCCTTCCGTCAATTCCTCCGGGCAGGCGGTCTACGGGGCTAACAACACTCCTACCTCCGTGTACGGCGTCAACGGCGACTACCTCGAGATCAGAGGCTACAAGGTCCAGGACGGCGACATATTCTCAGAACAGGACATCAAGACGGCGGCGAAGGTCTGCGTGGTCGGAAAGACCGTGGTCGACGAGCTCTTCACCAACGGCGAGAACCCCGTCGGCAAGGTCATCCGCTTCGGCACCATCCCGTTCCGCATCGTCGGAGTGCTTGAGAGCAAAGGCTACAACAGCATGGGCATGGATCAGGACAACCTGATCATCACCCCCTACACTACCGTGATGAAGCGAATCCTCGCGGTCACCTACCTACAGGAAATCGTCTGCTCCGCTCTGAGCGAGGAATATACAGACCAGGCGATCGAGGAGATCACCGCAGTCCTGAGGACGAACCACAAGCTGAAGGAGTCGGACGACGACGATTTCAACATCCGCTCGCAGCAGGAACTCTCATCGATGATGACGAGCACCAGCGACATGATGTC
The DNA here is from genome assembly GCA_963600795.1 of Anaerotignum sp. Lineage (GTDB taxonomy): Bacteria > Bacteroidota > Bacteroidia > Bacteroidales > UBA932 > Cryptobacteroides. Next base: position 14,416 of record CAVCDF010000032.1, read on the forward strand.
CACCCTCCTCGCGGCTGTCGCAGGAATATCCCTGCTCGTCGGCGGCATCGGCATCATGAACATCATGTACGTCTCCGTCACGGAGCGTACCAAAGAGATTGGCTTGAGAATGAGTATCGGAGCGAAAGGGCGTGACATCCTCGCACAGTTCCTGATCGAGGCGACGCTGATCAGCATCACCGGCGGTCTGCTCGGAGTGGTCCTCGGAGTGGCGGCCTCGTACATAGTCAAGGCGGTCCTCTCCTACCCTATTCTCATACAAGTCTGGAGCATAGTGCTCTCCTTCCTGGTCTGCACTGTCATCGGAATCTTCTTCGGCTGGTATCCGGCCAGGAAGGCTTCCAATCTCGACCCGATCGAGGCGATCCGGTACGAGTAATCTTTTTTCATAGTTTTTATCGGTTTGGTGTGGTTCCGGCGCGAGTTCTTCCGCCGGAACCTTTGTTGTTGGGGTGGGAGTGTGCGTGAGAGGGTGTGCGTGAGAGGTTTGTGGATGGGGCAAGGCCGACGGCTTCCCAGAGATTTCCGGCCCCTGTGCGCCTTCCCGCGCGTGAAAATAGCCATCTCACGCACGGGAAGCCGATTCTGGTCGTTCCGTGCGTCAATCAGCCCATTTCACGCACGGGAAGTCATTTCCGGCCGTTTCGTGCGCAAAACAAACCTTTTCACGCACGGAACATTATCTTGACAAGGTACAGGACGACATTAATCGCTGCTGGTCGTTAATTCTCTCAAGTTCGGCCTCGCTAAAGTCGCTCTGCGAGGCTGCGTTTTATTCTTTTGAAAGATGTAAAATATTGCGTTTTATTATTTCATAATCTGTAAAATATTGCGTTTTATTATTTTCTTCGCTACATTTGCCCTATGAAAAAGAATTACATACGAGTATTTGACAAACGGGTTCTGGAGATGATTCTCACAGACCAGAAGGCGGAGATTGAGGCGAAAAGCGAGGATAGAATCTGTCCGAGAAAAGAAGTGGAACTCATTGACCTGAACAGCACACAGGCTCAGGTTGTCATCGGAGTGCGGCGAAGCGGCAAGTCAACGCTGTGTTATCAGGCTTTGAAGGAAGCCGGTGTCAAGTTTGCCTATGCGGACTTTGACGACGAGAGGCTCAATGGTCTACAGGCAGATCAGCTCAACGACGTCCTGGAGACACTGTACAAAATTTACGGAGATTTCCGCTACCTTTTCCTCGATGAGATTCAGAACATTGAAGGATGGCACCTTTTTGTCAACAGAATGTTGAGAATGAAGATGCACATACTGGTCACCGGCTCCAACGCGAAACTGCTGAGTTCCGAGCTTGCCACGCACTTGACCGGCAGAAGCAAAGAGATACACCTTTATCCGTTTTCGTTTTATGAGTATTGCACGATGCTTAATGTCGATACGGAATCATTCACGACAAAAGAAGAAGCCTTCAGACGAAAAGCCTTCGACGACTATTCTGCCGGAGGCGGATTCCCCGAGCTGCTCACCATTCAGGACACAAGGAGCTATGTGTCCGGGCTTGTTGACAACATCATTAAAAGAGACATCATCCAGCGATATAAGATAAGCTACAAGGCTGAATTGGAAGAACTTGCGCAGCATCTGATGAATGTCTCCCCTACGCGGATCGTGACATCTTCGCTTGCCAAGATGTTCCATCTTAAATCGGAACATACGGTCAAAAATTATGTAGATTATCTCAAACAGGCCTTTCTGCTGATCGGGCTTAAGAAATTCTCGCCCAAAAGTCGCGTAAGGACCACTCAGGAAAAGGTATATGTCGTGGACGTGGCGATGATGAACAATCGGGATAATGCGTTCGCCGGCGATAATCTCGGATGGCGGCTTGAAACCATCGTATTCCTTTCCCTTGTCCGAGAATGCCGTTTGGAAGGGCTTGATTTATACTATCTTGATGAGCGCTCCTCTGAATGCGACTTCATAGTATGCCGTGGCAACACTGCCCTGCAGGCCATCCAAGTTTCATACGACATCTCTCCCGAGAAAACATTAAGGCGCGAAATCGCAGGATTGAAAGCTGCGGCAGAAGTGACAGGATGTAAAGACTTACTGCTGCTTACAGACCACGACCGCGAGGAAATTCAGGCAGCCGGATTCAACATCAGGGTATTGCCGGTTTATGAGTGGTGTCTGAGGGACAGTGCGATTCGTCAATAGTTGGAACGAGTCAGAGACTGCTGTTCGAAAAGCTGACATCAATGAGGTTTGACAATCAGATGAAGGGTTGGATCACCGCCACATTTTGGCAATTAAATCACCTATCTTTGCGGTGAAAGACGGGAATTGGCCGAAGGCAGGGAAAGAATAGGCCTGTACGGACACATTACCCGGAAGGAGATCAATAACACGGAAAACCGTATGGCAAAACTCTACGCGGAATGAAAGAATTCGCTGCAATAGATTTCGAGACGGCCAACGAGTGCCGCTCAAGCGTGTGCTCAGTCGGCGTGGTGGTCGTGCGCGGCGGCGTGATAACGGACACGTTCTACAGCCTCATCCACCCGGAACCTGACTACTACCAATGGTTCTGTCAGCGGGTGCACGGCCTGAGCGCCGAGGACACTGACGGCGCGCCCGTATTCCCTGAAGTCTGGAAGAAGATCGAGCCGCTCATCGAGGGCCTGCCGCTTGTGGCTCACAACAGCCAGTTCGATGAGGGGTGCCTGCGCGAAGTGTTCCAGGTGTATCAGATGGACTATCCTGAATATGAGTTCAGAGACACTCTTGCGGCCTCCCGCCGATGTTTCGGCCACAGTCTGCCCAACCACCAGCTCCAGACCGTCGCCGCCGCCTGCGGCTACGACCTCACGAACCACCACCACGCCCTAGCCGACGCCGAGGCCTGCGCCGCGATAGCGGTGAAAATACTATGAGAATCATCTCGTTATATTTTAATACCCGGTATGCCGACCTGCGCTTTGTCTGTTTTTCCAAGCCAAAATAACTCCATTTTGTCCGCTTTCCAAAAAGAGACCTTTTGTCATTATTGAAAATCTAACTAACTTCGCAGTTGCGAAACCGCTGTTTCGGAAACGGCTATTTCGTAACTATATTCAAAACTGCGCTGATATGAGATTCTATGATCGTGAAAATGAGATAGCTTCGTTGCGGGAAATCCGCGAAATGGCAAAGCAGAACGCCCAGTTCACCGTTGTGACGGGCCGCAGACGCATCGGAAAGACTTCCCTCGTGTGGAAGGCGTATGAGGATGAGCCGGCCCTGTATTTCTTTGTCGCAAGGAAGGCTGAGCCGGAGCTGTGCGAGGACTTCAGGACCGAAATTGAGAGTAAGCTCGGAATCCCCGTGATGGGGCGCGCCGAAAGGTTCTCCGACATATTCGAGTATCTGATGAAACTCTCATCCTCGCGTTCATTCACCCTGTTCATAGACGAGTTCCAGGAGTTCTTCCGGGTGAACAAGTCCATATTCAGCGATATGCAGCGCATCTGGGACCTGTACAGCCCCGCCTCGAAGATAAACCTTATCGTCTGCGGCTCGATATATTCGATGATGACAAAAATCTTCAAGGACAAGAAGGAGCCGCTCTACAACAGGCAGACCAGTATGATGACCGTCCGTCCGTTCACTTCCTCTGTGCTCAAGGAGATACTTGCAGACTACAATCCGTCATATTCGCCGGAAGACCTGCTGGCGCTTTACTCATTTACGGGAGGAGTCGCGAAGTATGTGCGGATTCTGATGGACGCAGGAGCGACAACTAAGGCCAAGATGGTGAACAAGATCGTCAGCGCCGACTCTATATTCCTCGGCGAGGGGAAAGCGATTCTCGTCGAAGAGTTCGGCAAGGACTACGGAGTCTATTTCTCCATCCTCACCGCAATCGCAAGGGGCAAGACCTCCCGCTCAGAAATCGAGAGCGCTGTAGGCAAGGAGATAGGAGGCTATCTCACGAAACTGGAGGACGACTACGAAGTCATCTCCAAAAGGCAGCCGCTCTTTGAGCGCACTTCGTCAAAGAATGTCCGCTACATCATAAATGACAATTTCTTCACCTTCTGGTTCCGCTTCATCTACAAGTACAACTATATGCTTGAGATAGAGAACTACGAGAGTCTCAGGACAATCATAAACCGCGATTACGAGACCTTCAGCGGACTGATGCTCGAACGCTACTTCGCAAGAGTGCTCATCGAGAGCCGCTCATACACCCGACTCGGAGGTTGGTGGGACCGTAAGGGAGAGAACGAAATCGACATAGTCGCCGAGAACGAACTGGACGGCAAGGCCACATTCTATGAAGTCAAACGCAAGGCGGACAACATAGATTTGGATGTACTGCGCATCAAGGCCGATGCCTTCCTTCGTGCCACAGGAGAGTTCAAGAGCTATGACATTTCCTATAAGGGCTTGTCAATGAATAATATGTAGGCTCCTCTAGAATCTACATATCTACCGTACCAACATTATTGCATTGATGTTGCGGCCGGACTCCAGGCCTTTCCTTCGAGCCGAGTAAAGGCTATAGCTTTCGTAAGTGCCGATGCCGGAAACTTGTATGTTTCCGGGGCTTACTCCTTCCTCAATGAGAATCCTTCGGTTGGCTTCCGGGGGTCGATGTGGTGACCGGTCCTCATATTGCCTTCGACCTTGGCTCCGTTCAAGTCGTATCTGATCATATACCAAACATGTTATCGAGCATTTGCCGTCCTGTTTCGGTCCTGAAGATTTTCTCCCTGATTCTGAGTACGGCTTCCTTGCTCTCGCCGTCCTCGAAGAGATTGACAAGGAAGTCCGCCTCGACGAGTATCTGCCAGTCGAGAGCGTCTATGTGGTCGTAGGTGTGGTGATGACCGATAAGGAACTTGACCCTCTCGATTTCTTCGGTTTCTATCTTAGGGTCAAGACTTTCGTTGACTTCGGCGATAAGCCTCTCCGCCTCGGTGGGGCCGAGTTCCTCCTGGTGAGGACCGGCGCAGTTGCCGTACTTTACCTCGGCGGGATGGATGCCGACGTCGTGAAGGATGGCTGCAGTCTCGAGGATGTCCAGCCGCTTGCCGGACATCCCTTCAAGAGCGCCGATCGTCAGGGCAAGATCGTGCACCTTGATGAAATGCTGGATTCTTAAAGTGTCTCCTTTGTCATATTCAGTCATCGCCTCTATGAGGCGGGCGGTCCTGTATACTTCCATTTCAGTGGTCGCAGACTTTGCTTCTGTCAACCGTGAAGCCGTCCTCCGCCGGCATGAACTTACCCTTTTCCTTCAGAAAATCAATAAGTTCCTGAGCCGTAAGATTCTCCGCACAGCAGGTGTAGAACCTTTCTTCCGGTCCGAATTTTTCCAGTATAGCCTCAAGCAGACTTTTCTCAGTGTAAGAGCGGCCCTGCATCATCTCGAGGACCTCGTGTCCGTGTGTCATATCGATGTAAAATTTTGATAGTGTTCTGTCAATCTTTTCTAAACGCTTTGTCCGTGCAGTCGTCTGTCAGATTGCCGGCATCTATCTCTGGCTGGATGAAGTTCGCCCTTGCATATTCCCAGAGCGCGGTTGAGCCGGCAGCGCTGTTCTCGTTCCTTCTAAGGACCTCCGACAGCCTGCGGCCTCCCTCTCTCCACGCCTTTCCGTGCGTGGCGCTCTGGAGCATCATAGGCTGGAAGTTGTCGAGGGTGTGGGCGAACTTCGCCTCCTGGGTCTCCCCTGCCTCGAACTCGTCCCAGAGCGAACGGAACTTCTTCCCGAGATCCTCAGGCAGTTGGGCATAGAGTCTGTCCGCGGCGGCCACCTCGCGTTCCCTCTGGCTCTTTTTCCCCTCCTCATCGTAAGCGAAGGTGTCGCCGGCATAGACCTCAACAAGGTCGTGGATGAGAAGGATGCTCACCACCTTCAGGACATCGACCTTCTCGTTGGCATAGTCCGAGAGCAGCAGCGCCATCACGGCCATATGCCAGGCGTGTTCGGCATCGTTCTCAAACCTCTCACCCCCGGTAAGATAGGTATGTCTTTGAATGAATTTCTCCTTGTCGATGACCTTGCAGAACTCCACTATCTGCGAGAGCCTTTCTGTTTCCGACCGCATCTGTTCTTTGTTCTTTGTTCTTTGTTCTTTGTTCTTTGTTCTTTGTTCTTTGTTCTTTGTTCT
>CAVCDF010000033.1:0-3130 GCA_963600795.1 Anaerotignum sp.
CCTATGAAGAGGGGATAACCGCATTCGGACCGTATTCGCCGGACGGCTTCTTCGGACTCGGCCATTACGCCAGGTTCGACGCCACACTCGCTATGTACCACGACCAGGGACTCGCTCCTTTCAAGGCTCTGGCGTTCGAGGACGGCGTGAACTTCACGGCCGGACTTCCGATAGTCCGGACTTCTCCGGACCACGGAACCGCCTACGAGATGGCCGGAAGGGACGAGGCCGATCCTCAGTCGATGATTTCTTCCATCTACACCGCCATTGACATATTCAGAAGACGCGCGGCCTTCGACGCTCTTCACGAGGGCAAGATGCAGAAGTTCTCCGACAGGTAACGGCACGTTGCCGAGTAGCCGGAATCACGAAGAAACAATATTCGGGAATATTCTTGAATATGGAGAAATCAGCGACTGTGCGGCGCGCCGCCTGCCTTCTGTTCACAGTTTCCGCTGTCGCCTGCCTTGCCGGCAAGTTGACCGGCGGCATTCTGCTGGTCCGGTGGTCTAAACCGCTGATCGTGCCTTGCCTTGCCTTGACGTGCTTCCTTCTTATGAAGGAACACCGCGTCAAGGGAGGATGCTTCACGGCCATAATCCTGGCTTTGGCATCCGGCTTCGTCGGAGACGTGCTGCTGATGTTCGGAGGGGACGGATTTTTCCTTTCGGGGCTTCTCGCTTTTCTTGCCGGCCACGTATTCTACTATTGCGCCCTGCCTTCTCCGTGGGCCGGGGCGAGCGGCCTTGAACGTATTCTTTCAGCCGTTCTGCTGGCCCTGCTGCTTTCGGGTGCCGTCCTTCTCGCCGCAGGTTTCAAAGTCGGCGGGATTTTGGGAATATTTGTGGTGCTGTATGCCTGCGCCTTTGCCTTCCTGCTGCACTCTTCCATAGTCGCGGCGGTCCGTTGCCGGAGCCTCCTGTACCTCTGTGTGGCCCTTGGCTTCATATTGTTCGCCGTGTCCGACCTTCTGATCGCCGCAGGCAGGTTTTCGCACCTCGACCTTCCCGGCCGGAGCTTCTGGACAATGCTGGCCTACATCGCGGCCCAGTCCGTCGTTTCATTGTCGCTTTCCCGCATCGAGATCCGCCTGATGAGCACTGAATATGGCCGCAGAGCGCTGCTTCTGGACGATCTCAGGCTTGCTCTCCGCCGCAATGAAAAGGCGGTCTGCGAAGCGTTCGAACAGGATTTCGGCAAAGGGGAGTTCGAAACCTACACCACAGAGATCGGCTTTGTACACAATGCAATCAGACACACCTTAAGGCATCTGCGCCGCTGGATGGCTCCGGAGTCAGTGCCGACTCCGCCGGTACTGTGGCCCGGCCAGAGCCGCATTGTCTTTGAACCTTACGGCAAGGTGCTGATCATCGGGCCGTTCAACTATCCTCTTCATCTCGTCCTTTCTCCTCTTGTCGCTGCTCTCGCCGCCGGGAACACTGCGGTAGTGAGGCCGTCCAGACAGACTCCCCGCGTGTCCGGAGTCCTGACGGAGATGCTCCGGGAAACTTTCCCGGGAGAAGTGGTGGAGACTGTCGGACCGGAGGTTTCCAACGAGGAACTTCTGGGACGCAGGTTCGACTACATATTCTTTACCGGCAGTCCACGTGTCGGTAAGATTGTGATGGAGGCAGCCTCAAGGCATCTCACCCCGGTAACGCTTGAATTGGGCGGGAAGAGTCCGGCCATAGTCTGCTCCGATGCTCCTGTCCGCCTTGCCTGCGAGCGCATCGCAAAGGGGAAGTTCCTCAATGCAGGGCAGACTTGTGTCGCTCCCGACTATGTGCTTGTGCACCGGAGCCGTCATTCGGAGTTCATTTCAACGATGAAGGCTGTTGTCCGTGAATATTTCGGTGACACTTCCTCGCGTCCGGCGGAGATGACGCTGATGGCGGGAAAGCGTCATTGGGAACGGGTATTTTCCCTGATTGACAGGGAAAAGGTGGTTATCGGCGGCTGCGGTGACGCTGAAACCTGCTATATTTCCCCAACCGTGATGGACAACTGCTCCTGGGACGATCCCGTTATGCAGGAGGAGATTTTCGGTCCGTTGCTTCCGGTAATCGTCTATGATGACCTTGAGCGGGATGTCATCGCGAAGGTAAGATCTGGCGAGAAGCCGCTGTCCTTGTACATATTCTCAAGAAGCAGGCGGGAAATCCGCGCCGTCCTGTCAGGGATTTCCTTCGGCGGGGGTTGCGTGAACGACACCGTGATGCATCTCGGCAACGAGAATCTGCCTTTCGGCGGCGTGGGCAATTCGGGAATGGGATCCTACCACGGCAAGGCCGGATTCCTTACGTTCTCCCACCGGAAGTCCATCCTGCTGAAGTCTTCCTGGCTCAATTTCGACATTCTCAAGCCGCCGTACGGACACAAACTTTCTTTCATAAGGAAGATTTACCGCTGAAGTCTTCAGGCTTCAATTCCGTGACCGCCTCAATCACCTGATTCGACGGCGCTGTACAACTTTTCTTTGATAATTTCTTTGAAAATTGCTAATTTTGCACCGCATCCGGAGGATTGTCCGAGTGGTTTATGGTGCTTGTCTCGAAAACAAGTCGGCTTAACGGCCCCACAGGTTCGAATCCTGTATCCTCCGCAAAACCCTTGCAACTCGCAAAACGTCAATGAGTTGCAAGGGTTTTTCGCTTCCGTTTGTGGATTTCGTCTCCCCGAGTTCCGCGCCTCGGATGGCTGAGAGTTCCGTGCGATAAACAGTAAACTGCATATTGCAGATAACAAATGGAAGGAAATATTTCACGGCGGTTTCTTAATTGGTTATATTTGCATTCGAGCGGCTGACGGCGGAGTGGAGCGGGAGGCCGGCGGCTGCTTTCGGGCGGAAAGGAAAAGTTTGGAAATCAAATGTCTATCAATATGAAACTGAACAGACGGAAAGCCGTCTCATTGCTGGTGGGTTTTGCACTGTTGGCCGCCGGTTGCGACAAAGTCACGGTCGAACCGCAGCCCGGAGGCGAAAACGGCAAAGGCAACGGTGAAGAAGAACAACTTGAGGAAAATCCGAAAATCAAGGCTGCACTCGAATCATTGGCCGGTGACGGATCGGTGTCATCCGCCAATCTCAACGCCGTGGCCGTATGGCAGGACGGCTACGGCCCTTCAGGAG
>CAVCDF010000034.1:0-18698 GCA_963600795.1 Anaerotignum sp.
TTATTGTAAGTAATTGAATATTATATATTTATTAAATAATTAACGAAGTATTGAACATAATACTTCCATATTCTATGATTCGAGGCCGTGGTAGAGGCGGTAAAGTCCGAGGGTGCGGAGGGCTTCGGGGACATCGTGGACGCGGAGTATGTCGGCGCCGTTCTGGAGGGCGGCGAAATCAGCGATCTGGGTAGCTGTCATGGCTTCGGACGGGGTGATGCCCAATGGCTTGAACAGAAAACTCTTGCGGGAAAGTCCGACGAGGATGGGTTTGCCGAATTCCTTAAGGACGGACATTTCGCGAAGCAGCTGCCAGTTCTGCTCCACCGTCTTGGCGAAACCGAATCCCGGGTCCAGAATCCAATCGTCCACACCGTACCTGTAGGCCTCGGCTGCGATTTCTTCAAAGAAGCTGCGGACAGCCGCCGTGACATCGTCATAGTCCGTGAGACTCTGCATGTTCTTGGGCGTGCCTCTGGAATGCATTGCAACGTACGGCAGCCGAAGCCTGCCGAGCAGTGACCACATCCGCGCGCATCCGCCGCTCACGTCGTTCACGATGAACGGGCCGACCACGTCGAACGCACGGCTGACGACCTCCGGCCGGAAGGTGTCTATCGAAATTCTCGCGCCGGGATATTCAGATGCAAGAATATTCAAGGCCGGCTCGAGCCGTCTCCATTCTTCCTCTTCGCTCACTGAGTCGGAGCCGGGGCGGGTTGAGCAGGCCCCCAGGTCAAGGATGTCCGCACCGGAGGCAAGCATTTCATCAGCTCTGGAGCGGAAAAGCCCGGAATCGAATGAGCCGTCGGCGCGCAGTATGCGGCTGCCGGCAAAGAAAGAATCGTCCGTAAGGTTGAGTATGCCCATCACACGGACTGTCCTGTTCGCAGCATTTCCCATAATGACATATTTTTTGAACAAAAATAGACAAAAATTGAATATATTTGCGTTTCAGGAGAGTCGGAGGAATCTCAAGGCTCACACTAAAAATTCATATATGCTGGTCGTTCTTGAAGGATTGGATGGAGCTGGCAAGTCCACCCAAGTAAGAAAATTGAAGGAATATCTTGAAACGATATCCCCGAATCTTGAATACATCCACTTTCCAAGATATGACGCTCCCGTTTACGGTGACCTTATAAGCCGGTTTCTGCGCGGGGATTTCGGAGCGAACGATGCGGTCCATCCGCAGCTTGTGGCCCTGCTTTTCGCAGAAGACCGGCACGGAGCCGCTACGCAGATGAGACGGACTCTCGACGAAGGCGGGACCGTGCTTCTGGACAGGTATGTCTATTCCAACATCGCCTACCAGTGCGCCAAACTTCCTGACTCCGAGGAGAGGGAAAGGCTCCGGAAATGGATTCTTGACACGGAATACGGCGAATTCGACCTGCCGAAACCGGACCTCAACATATTCCTAGACGTGCCCATCGGCTTCGTGGAGAGTCATCTCACGGCACAGCGTGACGGCACTGATAGGGACTACCTGCAAGGTTCCAGGGACATCCACGAAGCGGACATCGAATTCCAGAAACGGGTACGCTCCATCTACTTCAACCAGACCCTCCTGGATCCGAAATTCATCAGGGTTGACTGCTCCGACGCAAACGGAGACTACCTAACACCAGACGGGACTTTCGCCAAGGTGAAAGCCGTCATTGACGAACATATCTCAAGACGATGAACACAAGCACTACAGTCCGGAAGCTCAGAAGATTCTGCGCATTCATCATAGGAGCCGTCTTCCTGATGGCCGGCCTTTTCAAACTGCTGGATCCGACAGGCGCAGGGCTTGTGATGGAAGGCTATTTCAGATTCTTCCGCACAGGATTCCTGATTCCTGCGGCCAAGGCTGCGGCCGTGATTCTTGCCCTGCTCGAGGCCATCGTCGGCGCGGCGCTGATCAGCGGAATCTGGAGAAAACAGGTTGCCATCGTCACCACAGTGATGATCGGATTCTTCACCGTCCTCACCCTGTTCCTTGCCGTGTTCAATCCGGTCGAACTCACCGACTGCGGATGCTTCGGCGAAGCGATACATCTGACCAACCTGCAGACGTTCCTCAAGAACATCATCCTGCTGGCCCTGGACCTTGCCGCCTTCCTCCCGTTCAAGGATTTCGGAGAAAACAAGAAAAGGAAATATGCCTCGTTCGCGATCGTGGCCGCCTCGATCTTCGGATTCGCGATTCTGTCGCTTGCCGGCATCCCGGCCGTCGACTACACAGAGTTCTCGCCGGGGAGCGAACTGATGGCCTCCGGCGGAGATGACGCGGACGGAAGGCAGGGGTACTACAAATCCACGATAATCTACGAGAAAAACGGGCAGGAAGGAGCCTTCGACCTGGACAGGCTTCCAGACTCGACCTGGAACTACGTCCGCACCGAAACCATATTCATAAATGGAGCGGATGTCGAAGACAACACTCCCAACCTGTCATTCAGAGATTCTCTAGGGGAATACAGGGACAAGATGGCGACCGTAGGAAATGTGCTTGCGGTTTCCGTCCCTTCGCCGTCCGGACTCAACGGGGAAAAATGGACTGCCATTGCAGACGTTCTCGACGGTGCCGCCGCGGCCGGGTTCACTCCCCTGCTGCTTGCCGGCTCGTCAAAGGAAGCCATTGACAGCCTGGAGACGATTGTCCCGGCAGTCCGGTCAAGACTCGAACGGTCGATGTACTATGCCGACACCAAGACGCTTGTCACGCTCAACAGGTCCAACGGAGGAGCCACCTGGTTCAACGACGGACAGCTCATAAGGAAATATTCATTCAGATCGCTTCCGGACGCGGACGCCCTGCTTGAGATGACAGGCGACGACCCGACTGAGGAGATGCTGAAATACAGCACAAAAGGACGGCTACGATTCCAGGGGTTTGTCCTTTACGTCTTCGCCATTCTATTAATTTTATAACGGAATAATCAGTTAAAATCCCGTGTAGTTCCACGGAGTGATGGCCCTGAGTTCTGCCTTCACGCTCTCGCTGACATCCAGCCCCGAGATGAAGTCCTCGATGGTCTTCTCGTCGATGGCCGCGCCCGTGCGGGTAAGGTTCTTCAGCGTCTCGTACGGATTCGGATAGTTCTCCCTGCGGAGGATCGTCTGAATGGCCTCCGCCACGACGGCCCAGTTGCGGTGGAGTTCCGCGTCGATCGCCGGACGGTTGAGGATGAGTTTCCCGAGTCCCTTCTTCAACGATGCCAGCGCGATCATGCCGTGAGCCACAGGGACACCGATGTTACGCTGCACGGTCGAATCCGTCAGGTCTCTCTGGAGCCTCGAGATAGGGAGCTTCATCGAGAGGAAGGTCAGCACGGCGTTCGCCATACCGAGGTTGCCCTCAGCGTTCTCGAAATCTATCGGATTGACCTTGTGAGGCATGGCAGACGAGCCGACCTCGTTCTTGGCGACCTGCTGGTGGAAATATTCCATAGAGATGTAGGTCCAGATGTCGCGGCAGAGGTCGATGAGGATCGTGTTGATGCGCCTCAGGCAGTCGAAGATCGAAGCGAGGTTGTCGTAGTGGTCGATCTGCGTGGTCGGGAAGGAACGGCGCAGACCGAGCGAGGCCACGAACGAATCGGCGAACGCAGGCCAGTCGATGTCCGGAAAGGCCACCTTGTGGGCGTTCATGTTGCCGGTAGCGCCGCCGAACTTGGCAGGCCAGGTCAACTGACCGAACTGGCGGAGCTGCTCCTCGAGCCTTGAGACGAAGACCTGGAACTCCTTCCCGAGGCGGGTCGGAGTGGCCGGCTGGCCGTGGGTCCTCGCGAGCATAGGAACATCCTTCCAGGCCTCGACATCGGCGGAAAGGATGGAGATGATTTCTTTCAATGCAGGAATATATTCATTCTCAAGAGCTTCCTTAAGCATCAGAGGCTGCGCAGTGTTGTTGATGTCCTGGGAGGTGAGGCCGAAATGGACGAACTCCTGCCAGCGGGATATTCCCAAAGCCTTGAAATTCTCCTTGATGAAGTACTCCACAGCCTTGACATCGTGGTTGGTGACCTTCTCGATGTCCTTGACCTTCTGTGCATCCTCAGGAGTCATCGACTTGTAGATCTCGCGCAGACGCCCGAACAGTTCGTCGCGGGTCATTCCCGTGCCTTCGCCGAAATCGGAGAGTTGCGGAAGCGGAATCCCGCAGAGGGCGATAAAATACTCGATCTCCACGCGGACCCTGTCGCGGATGAGGGCGAACTCGCTGAAGTACTGTCTCAAAACGGCTGTTTTGGCGGCATACCGACCATCAATCGGGGAAACCGCCAGAAGAGAATGAAAATCCATATCCGATATATTATTTTTCTATGACGTACACATCGTCGCCGGACTCGGCGAAGCCGAACTCCTCGCGAGCGAAACGTTCAAGCGAATCCTTGTCGGATTCCAGGCCGTGAATCTTCCTGTCCATCTCACGGATTTCCGCGCTGTACCGCTTCATCAGCTTTTCCTGCGTGCGGATTTCGAATGAAGCCTTGACCCAGCGGACGACGTTGTTCCTGTTGACGAAACCGACCATAATGACGAATATCGTCGTCGCCACTATGGCATAACGGAAAAAGGAACGCCTTTCGGCATCCTTACCGTCCTTGCTGAAATCCCAGAGATCTTTGAACTTTCCCACCGATGTGAATGATATTTGTGCAAAAATAACTAATTTTGTGGAATTAAGAAATTCACCAACATCAAAAATATGAAACCTACACTTCTTGTACTTGCAGCAGGAATGGGCAGCCGTTACGGCGGCCTCAAGCAGATGGACGGTCTCGGCCCTAACGGGGAGACCATCATTGACTATTCGATCTATGACGCTGTCAACGCCGGCTTCGGCAAAGTCGTGTACATCGTCAGAGAGTATTTCAGAGAGCAGTTCGAACAGACCGTCAAAGCCAAATACAACGGTCTTACCTGCCCTGACGGAACTCCGCTCGAGTTCGATTTCGTAATCCAGGAACTGAACAAGATTCCTTCACAGTTCACCCTCAACCCTGAAAGGCAGAAGCCTTGGGGTACTGCTCACGCCGTTCTGATGGCCAAGGACGTCATCAAGGAGCCTTTCGCCGTCATCAACGGCGACGACTACTACGGCAAGGACTCCTTCAGGATTCTCGGAGACTGGCTCAGGGCGCACGAGAGCAGCAAGGGAGTGTGCAGCATCGTCGGCTTCGAGCTTGACAACACACTCTCCGAATACGGCAAAGTCTCACGCGGCATCTGCTACTACGACAAGGAACTGCACCTCACCGGCATAGCTGAGCACCTGAACATCGGCAAGGAAGAGGACGGAAAGGTTTACGGCGACAACTCGGTCAACGGGGAAACCCACATCGAGCTTGACGGCAAGGCCCTCTGTTCAATGAATATGTGGGGCTTCACCCCGGATTACTTCCAGCTCAGCGAAGAGATATTCACGAAATTCCTCGAGCAGAACATCAACGAGCCAAAGAAGGAATTCTACATCCCTTACGCCGTGGACATCCTGATGAAGGAGAACGGCTACAAGTGCGAGGTGCTCTCCACCGATTCACGCTGGTTCGGAGTGACCTACAAGGAAGACAGGCCGGGAGTCGTCGCGAAGTTCCAGGAACTCGCCGACAAGGGAGTCTACCCTACTCCTCTCTGGAAGAAATAATCTTTCACGATGTCTTTTCTGAAACCCCGCAAGGTCGAAAAAAACTACGACCTTCTGTCCGGCTGCGCTTGGTACATTCCAAACGTGGCCGGAATATTCTATGTGCTGGCCTGGTTTCTTGCCGGAATGATCATCGGTATGGTGCTGACCTCCGCAATCTACATCTGTCTGCCGGGAATTCCGCTCTGCTACACCATGCTAATCGTCTATCCGGTACAGTTCATCCCGGTGCTGATGTTCACAAGGCTCAAGAGCCTGCGGAACTCGTCCTTCGACAGAGGGTACGCTCTGGACAGCAATCATTTCGGACCCAAGGGAGGATTCCTTGCAGCAATTCTTGCGGCACTTGCCACCGTTTCTATGAGCGTCATCCTCGACCCTCTGACGGCGATGCTTCCGAAGATGGACGAGAATCTCGTCAACACGATGGAGAAACTGATGGAAGGTCCGCTCTGGGTCAGCCTGCTGAGCATGTGCGTTCTGGCTCCCGTGCTGGAAGAATGGCTCTGCAGAGGAATCGTGCTGAGAGGCCTTCTCAACTATTCACGGAAAGGTGAGCCCGGTGAAGACGGCAGCAGGAGAGGGATGAAACCGGCTCTTGCTATAGCGATCTCGGCTTTGTTCTTCGCCACGATCCACGGGAACCTCTGGCAGGGATTCGCGGCTATGGCGATGGGCTGCTTCTTCGGCTACGTTTACTACAGGACAGGATCCCTGAAACTGACGATTCTGATGCACTGCACCAACAACACCCTCTCCGTGCTGCTGTCAAAGCTGTCGGTTTTCGGGGATGAGGCCGCTGCGGACGCCAGCCTCTGCGAACTTCTGCCGTGGCCATGGTTCGCGGCCGCCTTCGCGGTCAGCGCGGCCATCTTCGCGGTTTCGCTGAAATTCTTCTCCAAGATTGGGCTGCAGTCGCCCCAGGGCAACTGCGACCTGATTCCGAACGCTGACGACCTCGCCGATGGAACGGCTGTTTGACGACCCGCTGGTCGGGCCGGTAGTTCTCCGGAAAAATCCACGCTCCCGCAGGATGACTCTAAGAGTGAGTCCCCGCAGGGGCGTGACCGTTACAATACCCCAGTCCGTGTCCTACAGGGCAGGTCTGGATTTCTTCCAGTCCAGACGCGGATGGGTTCTGGAAGTGCAGGCCCGGCAGAAGAAGATGCTTGAGGGGGAGCATATTCCTTCCCTGGAAGAAATTGAAGCGCTCAGGGAAAGGGCCAGGGCCGAGCTGCCGCCACGCCTTCGGGAACTCGCGGAAAGATATTCATTTGAATACAATTCCGTCCGCATCAAGCACAACTCCTCGAACTGGGGCAGCTGCTCCCGCAAAGGCAACATCAATCTCAACCTCAACCTCGTGCGCCTGCCGGACGACCTGAGGGACTATGTCATACTCCATGAGCTCTGCCACCTGAAGCACCCCGACCACGGTCCTGGATTCCACGCGCTGCTCGAATCCATCTGTCCCGGGCACCTGGAGAAGCAGAAAGCGCTGCGCGGCTACAGGCTGTACTGAAAAGCCACCGGAGGGCTATCAGGAAAATATCCCCGAATAGTCCGAAAATATTTTGATAATCTGAAAATTATGCATAACTTTGCACGCTTTTCCGTAAGGTGCGGAAAAGAAGAAGTTATTTAATCATCAACAAAATTTTTTGCGAAAATGGCAGAGTATTTACAAGCCGACAAAAAGCAGGAGATTTTCGCCAAGTACGGGAAGTCTAATACAGACACCGGCTCACCTGAGAGTCAAGTTGCTTTATTTTCCTACCGTATCAGTCACCTCACTGAGCACGTTAAGAAGAACAAGAAAGACGTTGTCACACGCCGTTCCCTTCTCCGTCTCGTAGGTAAAAGACGTCAGCTTCTGGACTATCTTCAGAAGATCGACATCGAAAGATACAGGAAGATTGTCAAGGAGCTCGGTCTCCGTCGATAACCATACGATAGGAACAGAAAAGGGGATTGGCTGCGCAAGACGCTGCAGCCGTCCCTTTTTTTTAAAAATCGTATCGAATACACTGGAATTTTCAGTTACATTTTGTTGAAGACGCGGTAAAAAAGTAAAATGAACATCATCACAAAGAAGATCGAGCTATCCGACGGTCGGGTAATCGAAATCGAAACCGGAAAGGTTGCCAAGCAGGCAGACGGTTCAGCGGTGGTAAAGATGGGAGGCACGATGCTCCTGGCCACCGTAACCTGTGCGAAAGAAGTCGCAGAGGACACGGATTTCCTTCCACTCCAGGTGGACTACAAGGAAAAATTCTACGCCGCAGGGCGTTTCCCTGGCGGATTCATGAAGAGGGAGGGCAAAGCCTCAGACTACGAAGTCCTTATTTCACGCTTGGTCGACAGGGCCCTCAGGCCGTTGTTCCCGGATGATTTTCATCTTGCCGTTTTCGTAAACATCTGGCTGATTTCAGCCGAGAAGGACATACAGCCTGACGCACTGGCCGGACTGGCCGCTTCCGCAGCCCTCGCCGCCAGCGACCTTCCGTTCCTCGGACCTATCTCCGAAGTGCGCGTCGCAAGAATCGGCGGAGAGTTCAAGATCAACCCTGCATTCAGCGAAATGGAGAGCGCCGACCTCGAACTTATGGTCGCCGCCACCGAAGAGAACATCATGATGGTCGAGGGCGAGATGAAGGAAGTCCCTGAAGACGTGATGCTCGAGGCCATCAAGTTCGCCCACGAGGAGATCAAGAAGCATTGCCGCGTCCAGAAGGAACTCAACAAGGAGCTCGGGAAGGACGTGAAGAGGGAATATCCTCACGATGAAGAGGATGAGGACCTCAAGAAGAAGATTCATGATTTCGCCTACGACAAGTGCTACGCTCTCGCCAAGTCTGCGAAGCCTAAGCACCAGAGGGAGGACGGCTTCGAGGAGATCAAGAAAGCGTGCGTCGAGTCACTCGGTCTGACCGAAGAGGAGCAGGCGGAGAAGAAGATGATGATCAACCGCTACTTCGGCCACGAGCAGAGAGAGGCTCTGAGGAACCTCGTTCTCGACGAGGGGCTGCGCGTGGACGGACGTCAGACCACTCAGGTACGTCCTATCTGGTGCGAAGTGAACTGCCTGCCTTGCGCTCACGGTTCCGCTATCTTCACTCGCGGAGAGACCCAGGCCCTCGCCTCAGTCACCCTCGGAACAAAGATGGATATGAAAGAAATGGACGAAGTCCTCGTTCAGGACACCCAACAGTTCGTCCTCCACTATAACTTCCCTCCGTTCGCAACCGGAGAGGCAAAGGCCCAGAGAGGCGTAGGCCGCCGCGAAGTGGGCCACGGCAATCTCGCCTTCAGAGCTCTGAAGGCCGTCATGCCTAAGGCTCCTGAATTCCCTTACGCGGTCCGCGTGGTTTCCGACATTCTCGAATCCAACGGCTCGTCTTCACAGGCGTCCATCTGCGGAGGCTGCCTCGCCCTTATGGACGCAGGCGTGCAGATCAGCAAGCCGGTGGCAGGTGTGGCAATGGGACTCATCACCGACGAGAAGAACCCTAACGGACGCTACGCCATCCTCACCGACATCCTCGGCGATGAGGACCACCTCGGAGACATGGACTTCAAGGTAGCCGGAACCAAGGACGGAATCACTGCCACCCAGATGGACATCAAGGTGGACGGACTTTCATACGAAGTTCTCGCCAAAGCTCTGCAGCAGGCCCACGAGGGCAGAATGCACATTATGGGTGAGATGATGAAGTGCATCGACAAGCCTCGCGAGGACTACAAGCCGTTCGTTCCGCGCATCAAGTCCTTCGAGATCGACAAGGAATTCATCGGCGCAGTCATCGGCAAGGGCGGCGAGACAATCCAGAAGATCCAGGCCGAGACCGGAGCTGTCATCTCCATCGACGAGGTTGACGGCAAGGGTGTGGTCGACATCGCCACCAACGATGCGGAGGCGATGCAGAAAGCATACGACTGGATTCAGAACATCTGCGCAGTCCCTGAGGTCGGAGAGACCTACCACGGCAAGGTTGTGTCAATCCTTGAATTCGGAGCCTTCATCGAGATTCTTCCGGGCAAGGAAGGTCTTCTGCACGTTTCCGAGATCGCCTGGGAAAAGACCGACAAGGTTGAGGACGTCCTGACGGTAGGCCAGGAGGTTGATGTCAAGCTTCTCGAAATCGATTCCAAGACCGGCAAGATGAGACTCTCAATGAGAGCCCTGACTCCTAAGCCGGAAGGATATGTCGAGCCGGAACGCCGTCCTCGCAGCGGCGGAGACCGCGACCGCAGAGGCGGTTCGGACCGCGGAGGTGACCGCAGAAACGGCGGTGACCGCAGAAACGGTGACCGCGGAGGAGACCGCAGAAACGGCGGTGACCGCAGGAACGGTGACGACCGCAGGAACGGTGACGACCGCAGAGGCGGAAGAGACCGCAGAAGCTTCGGTCCGAAGAACGAAGAGTCCACGGGCGAATCCCACTCCAACAATGCCGAAAAGAACACTGAGGAGTACTTTTAACGGGCGCAGCTCCTTGAGAAATCAAGGTCAGTGATACGGAAATCCCCGGGGAATGCTCCCCGGGGATTTCCTTTTACCGGAACCTGAAAGCCGGACTGTCTCAG
Source organism: Anaerotignum sp. (assembly GCA_963600795.1). Classification (GTDB taxonomy): domain Bacteria; phylum Bacteroidota; class Bacteroidia; order Bacteroidales; family UBA932; genus Cryptobacteroides. The sequence goes on from CAVCDF010000034.1 coordinate 10,226, forward strand.
ATGCGCACTGAAAGGGCCAGGAACGAGGAGACCAGAAGCACGACAAGGATTATCATCCAGACGACGAACAGGATCAGGGCCGGGTGCCATTTCGGAGACTTGAGACCGAAAATCAGCATCACACCTTCATAGATCATTATGAACAGCGGGATGGAAGCCACCAGGACGGCTCCCAGCACCACAAGCGGCGAAGAGAAGAACGCCAGGATTTCGGGCGGAGCGCCAAAGGAGAGATCCTCGATGAACTTGTTGTAGAAGAAAGCGTTGCCGAATATTTCCCCGCCCCACCAGAACGAACTCAGGAAAGCCATGCCGGCGACACCGGCCAGAAGGAGGATTGCCCCGAATACGACGGAGAATATCCTGCAGAAATTCTTCCAGGTCTGGGGATCCCTTGCCCCGGACCCTTTGCGTCCGGAGTTGCGCACCCTCGCGCTGATGTCATCTACGGTGCCGCCCTCGCCTCTCAGTTCATCGCGCTGACGCACAGTCTTTACGGCCGGCATACAAATCCACAGCATGAAGTAGATCAGAGGGACGGAAACGCTGCAGGCCTTGTTCGGCACGAAACCGAATCCCAGCAGGGTAAGGATGACAAACAAAATCCTGAATATGGCCGGATCGATGTCAAGGTAAGCGCCGAGACCGCTGCAGACACCAGCCAGTTTTCCGTTGGCGGGATCACGGTAAAGCCTCCGGCGAGGCTTCGCGGCCGTTCCTGACGAAGCCGGAGACTGACTTCCGGAAGGCTCCGCCGATTCGGCGTCCTGAGCGCCGGAAGATTCCTCCTCGATGGCCTCGGGGCGGCCCAGCACAGAAATAACGTCATTCACCGCAGCGAGAGTTACGACACCGCCGACTCCTCTTTTCTCAATGAGAAGCTCGGCCATACGCTCCTCTATTCCTTCCATAACCTCCGAACCGCTCTCCTTCCTGGAATAGAACGCTTCAAGACGGTCAAGATATTCCTTGGCGGCAAGGCTTGCGTTTTCCTCAAGGGAAAACACATAGCCTCCTATGCTGACATTTTCAACTTGCTTCATTTTCTGATTGCATTGATGGTTTCTACGATTTCCTGCCAGGCCTGGTCCATCTCGCCGAGCTGCTGGCGTCCTTTCTCGGTGATGCAGTAATATTTCCTCGGAGGTCCCTGCGTGGACTCCTCCCAGCGGTAGGAAAGCAGCCCCTGGTTCTTCTGACGGATCAGAAGCGGATAAAGAGTACCCTCGACCACAATCATGTTCGCGGATTTCAGGTCTTCCAGAATCGAGGAAGCATAGGCCTCCTTGCGGGCAAGAATGCTCAATATGCAATATTCAAGCACCCCTTTGCGCATCTGGGAACGGACATTGTCGGCATTACTTTCCATAAGCGTCTCCTTTCTGGCTGAATTTCGCCATATTCTCGGCAGTCGGTTCAAGGCCTCTCATCATACACTTGTCCGCAGGTGCCTTAGCCAGCGGAACGACAATCCAGAGGACAATGTAGACCAGCAGGCCCGCGCCCCACAGCAGAATGGCGAGCAGGGACAGGACCCTGACCAAAGCAAGATCCACGTTGAGGAAAGCCGCAAGACCAGCGCAGACACCGCCGACCTTCTTGTCGTCAGGATCCCTGAACAATCTTCTGCGGGATTTCCCCTGGATTCCTCCGTAAGTAAAATCGATGCCGTCCCCGAATCCAGGCCCCCCGTTTCCTGTCTGCTCTCCGTTTGTCTGGGTGCCGTTCTCCTCTTCCGGCCCCGCCCCCGCCGTCTCCGTCTCCGGCTCTTTAGATCCGTCAGGCATTCCAAGCTGGCCGACGACCCTTTTAACAAGAGCCAGGTCAACCACCCTGTAGGAGGCTCCGCCAGTCCCCTGATCGAAGAGTTCGGCAATTCTGTTCTCCAGGTCCGCCATCACCTCCTCTCCGGCAGACTGGCTGTCCGGAGCAAGATGACTCTTGAAGTGGTCAAAATAAACCGCTAGTCTGGCATAAGCATCTTCGTCCAGTGAGAAACTTCTGCCGCCCACACTGACATTTACAACTTTTTTCATTTCAATAATATCTTGTTTATCAATCATTTTTCTTTCAGAATATATCAAAGTCGCCGCAAGAGTCCTTGCTTTGCAATTAATTTTCCGATGCAAAGATATAAATAATTATGAATACCTTGCAAGGCAAAGTAGTAAAATTTTCAAAAACTTGTAAAAATGTGAAGAAACCTGTCCCTTTGTGCGTTTAGCAAGAACTTTCAGAAATATTCACTAACTTTGGTGACGCAGACGCGACAGTCACGAAGGCGGCCGGGGAAGCATAAATAATTAACACATAAAATGAGCACAGTACACGTTATCGATCATCCGATGATTCAGCACAAGCTGACGATCATGAGACAAAAGGACACAGGTTCAAAGGATTTCAGAGAACTGCTTAAAGAGATTTCCCTTCTTATGGGCTACGAAATCACCAGGGACATCCCTCTTGACGACTTCGAAATTGAAACACCTATCTGCAGCATGACGGCCAAGAAGGTTTCCGGCCGCAAGCTTGCGATCGTGCCGATTCTCCGCGCCGGCATAGGTATGGTGGACGGACTCCTGAACCTTGTTCCAGTCGCAAAGGTCGGGCACATCGGACTTTACCGTGACGAGAAGACACACACACCTGTGGTATATTACTGCAAGCTTCCGGAGGACATCAACAAGCGACTCGTGATTGTGACGGACCCTATGCTCGCCACCGGAGGAAGTTCATGCGACGCATTGGCGATGCTGAAGGAACGCGGCTGCACGAACATCAAACTTATGTGCCTGGTCGCCGCCCCTGAAGGAATAGCCCGCGTCCAGAAAGAGCATCCTGACGTTGACATATTCGTGGCCGCCGTAGATGACTGCCTGAATGACAACGCCTACATCGTTCCCGGTCTCGGCGACGCCGGCGACAGAATTTTCGGCACGAAATAACCCGCAGACACCGGCCCTGAAAACCGATGCCCGAGTGAATACACATAGAGAATGCCCCGAGGGCATGTCCGAAACGGAAACTTAGCCGGCCCATATGGAGAAGAGTTTTGTTGTCAACCCGTCCATATGCTGACCGGCTAATTTTTCACTTCAAGGCCGGCACTTCTAAACCGGTCTTTATAATTATAACCATATCCCTTGCAGGAAAGGACAAATTGAGAGAACCCCTTTTTCTTATCTTTCAAGGCATCTAAGAGTTTTTGAGCTGAACTACCGTTTGTTCCTTTTCCTACATCACTGAGAGGGGCTTCTTTATTAAGAAAAGAAATGAGCGCTTCCGCTTTACTTTTATTCGTATGCCCTCCTAAAGTACGTATAGCCAGAAAGATATCTTCTCTGACATCTTTTTCAGAGCGGACAATTTTATACTCTGCTGTTGTCAAATCACCTAAGATATGGATATCATAGGCAATTGTTGCAAAAGCCCAGACTTGACTCTTTTGCAAGGCGTACATTTTATTTATATCATAGCCGAAAGCAAGCACTGCTTTTTCATATACTTTCTGAAGTCTATGATGCTCCTCTTTCCCTAACATAGCCCAAAACCTTTTTCTGTCATTGTAACAGGTTAATTTACTATTAACTATCTTAGCTAGAGGCCGGAACTCTTTTGCCATACTATAACTTGCATACTGAAAATCACTCAGCCCACAATGAAACCATATACGGTGATTACCAAATGAAAGACGCGAAAACAATGCATCATTATTGAACAGTCCAACTGATGATGGTATATTTTGAAGCAGGTTGTTCATGCTTCATCATTTTTTCAGCCTGCTGAAGTATGCTGATACCTTGATTGGAAAATATTCATTATCTTTGACTCCGGACATTAAAGGACACGGCTATGGAGGCGAAAAGGATACGGTATCCGATAGGGATACAGACGTTTGACAAGATCATCGAGGGGGATTACCTCTACATCGACAAGACGGGCTACGTGCACGACTTGGCGACGAACTATTCCTACGTCTTCCTGAGCCGACCGAGGCGGTTCGGGAAGTCGCTGCTGTCTTCAACGTTCCACAGCTACTTCGCCGGGGAGAAAGACCTGTTCGAGGGGCTGGAGGCCGGAAAGTTGAAGAAGGAATGGACGAAGCACCCGGTGTTCCATTTCGACATGTCCACGGCCAAGCATCTGAGCGAGGAGCAGCTGCTCAGGAATCTGTGCTATAAGCTTGACGGTTACGAAAAGATTTATGGCGAGGATGAAAGCATCGCGAAAGACGACATCAACGCCCGCTTTGAAAGGCTTGTGAAGGTCGCCGTCGAGCAGACGGGGGAGAAGGCGGTCATAATCATCGATGAATATGACGCTCCGCTGCTGGACGTGATGAACGATGCCGGCAGGCTCGTACCTATGAGGCAGATAATGAGGAACTTCTACAGCCCGATCAAGAGCCTCGACCCGTACCTTCGGTTCGTGTTCATCACCGGCATCACAAAGTTCGCCCAGCTCAGCATATTCAGTGAACTCAACAACCTGATGAACATCTCTATGCTGCCTGAATATTCAGCCATCTGCGGAATCTCAAGCACCGAGATAGATTGCAAAATGAAGGAGCCGGTCCAGAGTTTGGCGGATAAGTTGGAAATTCCATACGGAGAGGCTCGTAAGGCGTTGAAGGACAACTATGACGGCTACCATTTCTGCGAGGATTCCGAGGACATCTACAATCCGTTCAGTCTGATGAAAGCCCTTGCTGCGCAGAAAATCGGCAGTTACTGGTTCGAGAGCGGCACGCCGACCTTCCTGATCGAGAGGCTGGAGAAGAATCCTGTCGACGAGACCACGCTGGACAGGATGACCGAGATCCCGGAGTCGGCCTTCGATGTCTCACCTGAAATCAACGACAACTCGCTACCGATGCTCTACCAGACCGGCTACCTGACCATAAAGGCCTACGACAGGCTCTCAAGACTGTACACCCTCGGCTACCCGAACGAGGAGGTCAGAATCGGATTCTCGGAGTGCCTGCTCGCCCGTTACAAAAACAAGGAGATGCCGGGGAACATCTTCGTGGCCAAATTCAGCGCGGCGCTCGGCAGAGGAGACCTCGACGAGGCCCTGATGCGGATGCAGTCATTTCTGGCCGGCATCCCGTATGACCTAGAGAACAAGTCGGAGAAGCATTTCCAGACCATAATCTACCTGATTTTCTCGCTGCTCGGGTACTACATCCGGGCCGAGGTCAAGTCGGCGATAGGCCGGGCGGACGCGGTTTGCAGAACCAAGGACACAGTCTATGTCTTCGAGTTCAAGGTGGACGGCTCGGCCGACGAGGCTCTCAGGCAGATCGACGACAAAGGCTACCTCATTCCGTTCAAGTGTGAAGAAGGGCTGCGGCTCGTCAAAGTCGGAGTGAACATCTCGACAGCTACCCGTACGATAGACTCCTGGAAGATTGAATAGCCGTACCTGACGGCCTTTACTTCATCTCGACGCGGACGACGAAGTCTTCGGCAGGGATGTCGGCAGGAAGGGTGATGAAGAGTTTCTCTCCGACTTTCTTGAATTCAAGGGCAGACGCATCGGCAAGAGCCGTGACAGTCCTTACCTTGGCCTTCTTGGCTACCGGAATCTCAAGGACAGCTCCCGGATTCTCAAGCACGTGAAGGTAGAAGACCTTGCCGCCGGCGATCGGAGCGGTCGACACTCCCCAGGTCTGCTCGTCAAGAGGGCCCGGGCCGCAGCCCTTGATGGACTCGCCGTTGACTCTCATCCACTGGCCGATTTCCTTCAGCAGGCCGAGAGCGGCCTCAGGAAGCCTTCCGTCGGCACGTGGACCTATGTTCAGAAGAAGATTCGAATTCTTGGAAACAGCTTTGGCAAGAGTCCCGACTATCTGGGCGCAGGTCTTGTAGTCGCGGTCGGCAACGCTGTAGCCCCAGGTGTGGTTCATCGTCTGGCACATCTCCAGAGGGAAACTTTCGCTAACGGTCTGTCCCTCGGAATAGCCGGCTGTGTTCTGGCCAGGGAGATCTCTCTCGAACATCTGGAAATCCTCTCCGGCGATCGGGACGATGTGATGGTTGTTGCCGATCAGGCAGGCCGGATCTATTGAATGAATATATTCATAGAACTCAGGCATCCTCCAGTTGAAAGGCACGGAGTCACGCTTGTGGTCCCAATAGCCGTCGAACCAGAGGGCGCGGACCGGAGCGTACTGGGTCATGAGTTCCTTGACCTGGGCCTTCATGAAACTGAGGTAATGGTCATAGTCCGGAGAATCGCCCTTGCGGCCGGAGTTATGGCCGGACTCCCCTATCGGGAAATCCTCTCTGATCCAGTCCAGAATCGAATAGTAGAACTGGAGGTCGATGCCTTCCTTGTGGCAGGCATCGGCAAGGTCCTTGACTACATCCTTTCCCCAAGGCGTGGCCTTGACGATGTTGTAGTCGGAAGCCTTTGTGTCGAACATCGAGAAGCCATCGTGATGGCGGGATGTGAAGGTTACATATTCAGCGCCCGCGTCTTTGAAGGCCTTGACCCATTCCTCGGCATTGTAGCCGGCAGGGTAGAACGCCGCCGCGGCGTGGGAATATTCATCCTTGTTGAGGCTTCCGCGCTCGAGATACCACTCTCCCTGGGCGTACTGTGCGTAGATGCCCCAATGAAGGAATATTCCGAAGCGCTGGTTCACGAATTTCTCGCGGGCCTTGATGTTCTCCTCGGTCGGATGGTAGGTGTTCTGCGCCATTCCCGCCGGAGCGGCGGCGAGCATAAGACAAAGCGCCAGAACGGTTTTCAGTGTCCTCATATTAATAAAAAAATTAAGGCATACCCGTCGGCGGAAAGTCAGCGGGTATACCGGTCGTTAAAATTATTCTTCTGGATAGAGCGAGCCGGCGATGCCCATCTGCAGGCCGCGCAGCTCGGCTATGCCCCTCATTCTGCCGTAGCAGGAATACCCCGGATTGGACTTCTTCTGAAGGTCGTCGCACATCCTGTGGCCGTGGTCCGGACGGCAGAAGATGCGGAATTTGCGCTCCTGCATGATCTCCAAAAGGGCCTTCATCATACCGTACATATCCACATCTCCGGCAAGGTGCGTGTCCTCGAAGTAGTTGCCCTCGGCATCCCTCTTCGTGCTTCTGAAATGCACGAAATCGGTCCTGTCGCCGAATTCGCGGAGCATCGCGACGAGGTCGTTGTCAGGCCTGATGCCGAACGAACCCGTGCAGAGGCAGAGGCCGTTGGACCAGTTAGGCACAGCCTTGATCAGCTTACGGAAATCCTCCGCGGTGGAAAGGATTCTCGGAAGGCCGAGAATAGGGAACGGCGGATCGTCAGGATGGATGACCATCTTCACACCGACCTCGTCGGCCACAGGGCAGATCTGGCTCAGGAAGAAGATCAGGTTGCTCCTGAGTTTCTCGGAGTCGATGTCCTCGTACCTTTCAAGTTCCTTGCGGAACTGGTCCAGAGTGAAGCTCTCCTCGCTGCCCGGCAGACCTGCGATCATAGTGCGGGTCAGCTTGTGGATCTCATCGGCGTCCATCTTCTCGAAGCGGGCCTTGGCCTTCGCGATGTCCGTTTCTGAATATTCCTTCTCCGCTCCCGGCCTTTTCAAGATGAAGAGGTCGAAGGCGAGGAGGGCGGAGCGCTCGAAACTGAGGCAGGTCGAGCCGTCCGGAAGCCTGTGGTCAAGGTCTGTGCGGGTCCAGTCGAGAACCGGCATAAAGTTGTAAGTCACGCACTTGATGCCGCATTCGGCAAGATTGCGCAGAGACTGCTTGTAGTTCTCGATGTACTGGAGATAATCCCCCGTCTGGGTCTTGATGTGTTCGTGGACAGGGACGCTCTCCACGACGCTCCAGGTGAGTCCCCAGTCGGCGATCATCTTCTGGCGCGCCTTGATCTCCTCGACAGGCCACACCTGTCCGTTAGGAATATGATGGAGCGCGTGCACGATGTCCGTGACGCCGGTCTGGCGGATGTAGTCCAGGGAGATAGGGTCGTTCGGGCCGTACCATCTCCAGCTCTCGCGCATCAGGTAAAGATCCTTTCTCATAATCTTTCAGACATTCAGATTGTTAGATCGAGAAAGCGTCGAAACCGCCGTCGACCACATTGATGGTGCCAGTCACGGCCTTGGAAGCGTCGGAAGCCAGCCAGTGCAGTGTGCCGAGAAGTTCCTCAGGCTCGAGGAAACGGCCGAACGGAGTGTGGGCAAGGATCTTGTGCGAACGGTCGGTCAGGCTGCCGTCAGGATTGGTGAGCAGCGAGCGGTTCTGGTTTGTCAGAAGGAAGCCCGGAGCGATGGCGTTGACCCTGAAGCCCTCGCCGAACTTGATTGCGAGTTCTCCGGCCAGATACTTGGTCCAGTTGGCGACGGCCGCCTTGGCGACACCGTAGCCGGCCACGCGGGTCAGAGGCCTGAGCGAAGTCTCGCTGCAGAAGTTGATGATGGAGCCTTTCTTCTTCTCGACCATAGCCTTGGCGAAGACCATCGTAGGGAGAACGG
>CAVCDF010000035.1:0-7334 GCA_963600795.1 Anaerotignum sp.
GGCAAGAACAAGATCGGAGCGGCCTGGGCCGCGCAGAGAATTCCTGACGGTCACGTGGGCATTTCCGCCAACATTCCGAGAATCGGAAAGATTGACCGTGCAGACACCGAGAACTTCATGGCGTCCGACAACCTTGAGCAGGTTGCCATCGACAACGGTCTCTGGGACGGCAAAGGCGATTTCATTTTCTGGAAGGTGATCGTCTGCTCCTACGCCCAGGGCAGGAACTACAGGGAGAGGGAATTCCGTGTCTTCGACCTGCTTGCTCCGTCGCTTAAGCTCGAGTACGGAATGGACGAGATTCCTTTCTCCGTAAAGCCGGATTCACTGGTCGATGTGAGAAAGGTGATGGCCCTTCTGAGAGACACCTACGAGGGTACCGAATGGGATATGTGCCGCAACTGGACAACCGATGTCGCGGAAAAGAACGGAGTGCCGGCCCACAAGGCGGTCAGCCCTCTGGCCAATCCGTGGCTGACCACCACTATGCGCAACACTCTCAACAGCATCGCTCCGGGAACGATTGAGTTCAAGAGGACGCTGGCCGTTGCCTGGTGCTCATACTCGACAGTCATCCAGAGCAGAAGCTGGCTTCCTGACGGAATCGGCGGAGTGGTCTGGTACGCGGTCGACAATCCTGCGCAGAGTCCGCGCATCCCGATCTTCTGCGGAAGCACAAAACTTCCGAAAGCCTTCGACAAGTGCGGACAGAAGGAATATTACCCTGACTGCGTGCTTTGGGAGTTCCGTCGCGCGAACAAGCTTGCGACCCTTTCCTGGCAGAGGACCAAGAAGATCTTCACTCAGAACGTGCTCGAGATGGAGCAGATGACATTCGACGGGCTTTCCGATCTGGAGACAAGGTATTCAAACGCCTCCGCCCGCAAGAAGGCTTCGGTCCTGAACGACTACACCGCCGAAATCCACGACAAGTGCGCCGAGCGCTGGAAGAAGCTCGAAGCCAAGTACTGGCTGATGTTCGGCCGAGGATTCTAGCAGTATGGATTCAAGATTCCTGAATATTGTTGCGCCGCTTGTCGCGGCGCTGCTTTTTTCTTCAGCGTCCTTCGCGCAGGAGTGCGAGGAATGCTGCGGAGACGGCTGCGGTCAGGAAACTGCAGAGTCAAAGGTGAAATATGTGGCGCTGTCGTTCGACGACGGCCCAAGCCAGAAGTACACTCCGCTGATGCTGGACATCCTGGAAGAGAACGGAGTCCGGGCTTCGTTCTTTCTAATCGGGCGGAACATCAACGAAGACACGGCGCCGATAATCAGGCGTATGGTCAGTCTGGGCTGCGATGTCGAGAACCATACCTATTCGCACCCCAGGCTCACGGAAATCCCTGACTCTCTGATTCTTGAGGAGGTCGCTCGCACCGATTCCCTGATAGAGCATTATGCCGGAGTCAGGCCTGAATATCTCCGGCCTCCCTTTACGGCGCACAACGCCCACGTCGCGCAGGTCATAGACGGGAAGATATTCATCGCCGGACTGAGCTGCCGCGACTGGAGGGCCGACATGCCGGTGGAAGACCGCGTCACGATGACTCTCGACCGCGTGCAGGACGGCCTGATTCTCCTCTTCCACGACACCAACGAACGTACCGTGGAGGCGATGAAGACCATCATTCCGCAACTTAAGGAAAGGGGGTACAGGATAGTTTCGATTTCGGAACTCTTTGCCGTCTCCGGCCGGAAACCGGAATACAATTCACCTGAAATGTACGGCAGAGCGTACTGAAAAGCGTTTTCCTTATGAAAGAGACCAAAGAACGTGACCCTAATCTCGACTTTGTGCGCATTATGGCGTTTCTGCTGCTGATGTGCTGCCATGCCGCCGATCCGTTCAACGCTGCCTCCACCTATGGAGCCGGCCAGCCGAATCCTGAGTTTGCCTTCTGGGGTGCGGTCTGGGGTTCTCTGGTGAGACCCTGCGTGCCTTTATTCGTTATGCTGACGGGAGCCTTGCTCCTGCCTCGCGACAGCGATTCCAAACCATTGGATATGAAGCAGTTTTACGCCCGCAGAATTCCGAGAGTGGTCTGGCCGTTCCTCATCTGGTCAGTAATCTACTATCTTTTCCCTTGTCTGCTGGGCCTTTTGGGCATCGGAGAAGAAAAGGTACTGTTCTTCTTCCCGTTCGCGGAAAGCACCGACCTGTCAGTGGGGATGGCTCTGCGGAGAATATCGGCGATTCCATACAATTTCAGCTATCTTGCCAGCCATATGTGGTACATCTATATGCTCGTCGGACTGTACCTCTACATCCCTGTCTTTTCAGCCTGGGTACGGACGGCAACCAGACGGCAGAAGGAATTCTTCCTCCTTGTCTGGCTGCTGGCTTCCGCGCTGCCTTATTTCGGCGAATATGTCAGCGGCTACAGTTTCGGTACCTGTGATTGGAATCATTTCGGACTCTTTTACTATTTTGCAGGATTCAACGGCTATCTGCTTCTCGGACACTACATCTATGTTTACGTCAGGCCGGATCTAAGTTTCGGCAGGATTCTGGTACTAGCAGGATTCTTTGCGCTGGGCTATGCGGTGACCCTTTCGGGATTCCGGCATATTCAGACCCTCGACAGCCCTACTCCGGCACAGACCGAACTTTTCTGGACCTACTGCACTCCGAATGTGATTGCGATGTCGATGTCCCTGTTTGTCGTCTTCAGGGCCGTAAAGGTCAACGGACAGAAACTGTGCGCATTGCTGAAGAATTTCACAATCTGCGGTTTCGGAGTCTACATGATCCATTACTTCTTCGTGGGACCGGCTTACTGGGTCACGTCCACGCTGGGTGTCCCCGTCGCGCTTCGCATTCCTGTGTCGGCCGTCATAATACTTTTCGCGGCCTGGGCCGTCGCTGCGCTGCTGGGCAAGGCTCTAGGCGGATGGCGGCGCGTCATTCTCGGTTGACGTGCGCCATGTCAGGAACAGTGACGCTCCTGTGTCCATCATATTCAGTCCTCCTGTGCGTTTGAAGTTCCGGCTTCTCCTGTTCCGGGCCGATTCTGTCCGAGGGCCCTCAGGATTTCGGCGGCGAGGGCGGGGGAGACCAGCCTTGAAAGGTCTTCAAGGGAAGCGGCAGCGATGCGCGCGACTGAGCCGTAGTGCATCAGCAGACGTTTCTCGGTCTGTTCTCCGACACCTTTGATTTCCCGCAGAGCGCTCTGGATCTGCGCTTTGCTGCGCAGACTGCGATGGAAGGTGATGCCGAAGCGGTGCGCCTCGTCCCGGATGTGCATCAGGACTTTGAGCGCCTGCGAGTTCCGGTCGAGAAACAACGGATAGGGGTCGTTCACTCTGATCACCAGTTCCATCCGTTTGGCCAGGCCGATGACTGTCAGCCGTCCGTCCATCAGCCCGAGTTCGGCCAGAGCCTGTCTGGCGAATTCCAGCTGCCCTTCGCCTCCGTCGATCACTATGAGCTGCGGCAGGTCATCCGGGGCCTCCTCCAGCATCCTTGAATATCTTCGGTTAACTACTTCCTTCATCGATGCGAAGTCATTCGCTCCCACGACAGTCTTGATCTTGAACTTGCGGTAGTCCTTCTTGGAAGGTACTCCGTCCCTGAACACGACGCAGGAGGCTACCGGATTGGTTCCCTGAATGTTGGAGTTGTCGAAGCACTCGATGTGGGTAGGAAGTTCCTTCAGGCCCAAAGCCTTGCGCAAGTCCTCGAGGACCATCCGCCGGTATTCGTCCGGGTCGGTGCGCTCCTTCTGCCTGATGGAATTGAACAGGAATTCCTTTGCGTTCTTCGCGCTCAGTTCCAGGAGCCCGAGTTTGTCGCCTCGGGCCGGAATCCGGAATGTCACCCCGTCGATTTCCACGTCCGGAAGGAAAGGCACGATGACTTCTTTGGACAATTCTCCGAACTTGGATTCGATTTCGGCTATGAACGAACTCAGCACGGCGGCCTGTTCCTCTTCGATGTTCATCCTGAAGCCGAGGTTCAGCGACTGGACGACCGATCCGCCTCTGACCCGCAGGAAGTTTCCGAAAGCCTCCGGTCCGTCGAACTCCAGGTAGAACACGTCGCAGGAAGTGTCCGCCGCCGAGGATATTATCGAATGGGAATAATGCTTCTTCAGCGCTTCCATCCGGTCCTTGCAGAGCTGCGCGTCTTCAAACCGCAGTTCAGCCGCCGCCCGTTTCATCGCGGATTCATATTCACGGACAATCTCGTTCACGCCGCCTTTCAGCAGCCGGGTGATTTCTGTGATCCAGGATGAATATTCCTCCTTGCTGACCGCTCCGACGCAGCATCCCTTGCACCGCCCTATGTGGAAGTCCAGGCAGGGGCGGAACTTTCCGCGCATAACGCCTTCGCCCGTGATTTTGAGGTTGCAGGACCTCAGCGGGTAACTTTTCCTGAAGAACTCAAGCAGCCAGTTGGCGTGCGAGACCGAACTGTACGGTCCGAAATAGGTTCCGGTTCTTCTGTCCACCCTCCGGGTCAGCATCACCTTCGGGAACTCGTCGTTGGTGACGACGATCCAAGGATAGGTCTTGGAATCCTTCAGCAGGATGTTGTAGTGAGGCTTGTACTGCTTGATCAGATTGTTCTCCAGCAGCAGCGCGTCGGCTTCCGTGTCCACGACCGAGAACTGGGCGTCCGCGATCTTCGAGACAAGGATCCTTGTCTTGACGTTGAGCCTTTCGGGCGGCACGAAATACTGTGCAACCCTCTTGTGCAGGTCCTTGGCCTTACCCACATAAATCACCTTCCCCGAGGAATCGTAGTAACGATAGACCCCCGGGGAATGTGGAAACAGGGAGATTTTCTCCCTGACAGTGAGTTTGTCGGCTTCCAAACCTGGATTTTTTGATTCCGCAGGCTTGCGCTTTATTTCACGGCCTTGACGTACTTGGCGACTTCCTCTTCGATGCCTTCGCCGCGAAGATCTCTCTTGAGGATCGTTCCGTCAGGACCGACGAGCATAATGTGAGGAATGCCCTGGATGCCGTAGATGTCGGTAGGGATTCTCTGCGCGTTCACGATTTCGTTCCAGCAGACGCCATAGACCTTGGCGGTGTCCCTGGTGGCCTGAGGCTCATCCCAGACTGCGACGCTCAGCACGTCGAATTCGTTACCGGCGTACTTCTCGTAAACCTTCTTGATGTTTGGAATCTCCCTCTTGCAAGGGCCGCACCAGGAAGCCCAGAAGTCAACGAGCATATACTTGCCCTTGCCGACGTAGTCGGAGAACTTCACTCCGTCCACTTCAAAGTCGGTGAACATCTTGCCTTCGGCGGTCGCCTTCTTGGCTTCAACGTTGTCTTTGATTGTCTTTATGACAGGAACTTCAGCGACGGCGGCGTCGAATGTCTGGAGGATGGAGTCAACCTCGTCGATAGGAAGGTCGTACTGGAGATTTCTGAAGATGTTCACGCCGATGGCGTTGTCCTTGTTGGCCTCGAACGTGTTCGTCATGCATTCCTTGGCTGCGGCCTCGTACTCGTTGTAGGCTTTCTCGGCAGCCTCTTCATCGTCCTTGATGTTGGCCATCGCCTTCTGGAAAGTCTCCTGGAGGGTACCGATTTCCTTGTTGAACGCATTGTACTTTTCCTGGATGGAGATTTCCGGAGTCTCGGAAGTTATCTCGGCGTTACCCTCCTGATCGATGGCAAGCGTCAGTTTTGTCCCGTCCGGGATGAACATCGCCCTGTTGCTTCCGGCCGTCAGCATCACGGTCGTGGTTTTGGATGTAGGAAGTTCAATCGAGAACTTGCCGTCGATGACGGCAACGGTCGTGTCGATGAAGTCCTTGGCCTTGAACGAAACTTCGTCTGGAACGTTGTTTTCAAAAGATCCTGCAATGAGGGTCTTTTCTGAAACCTTCGGTCCGCAGGAAACTGCGGCGACGGCAGCGGCTGCTGCCATAATGAAATAAATGCGTTTCATATAGCTTTGAGTTGATTTTTCAGAAGTGTCAACGCTTCCTGTCCATGCGGTTCCGGCCGCCATTTGCGCCTTCTCCCGTAAGATGCGTAAAGTTATGAATATTTTCGGGAATATAAGTGTCTTTGTGACTGTTTGAGTTAAAATTTGAGTTAAAAACAACTATGCCGGGTAAAATAAAAGCAACCGTCCACTCTCTCCGTCTGAGGACTCTGCCACTTTCGCTGGCCGGGGTGATTTTAGGTGTGGCGCTCGCCGCCGACAACTTCAAGATCAATCCGTGGGCCGCAGTACGCTCTCGGGAGCGGCGAAATGACTGTCGCAGACATCAAGAGGCTCATCGTGGTGTTCGTGGTTCTGTGCATCGTCTCAGGTCTTGTGATGATCCGCCTGGCTTTCGGAAGCCTTTTCAGCCTCTCCGGCGGCACGAAGTACTGCGCCACCCTTTTGTGCAGGTCTTTCGCCTTTCCCACATAAATCACCTTCCCCGAGGAATCGTAGTAACGATAGACCCCCGGGGAATGTGGAAACAGGGCGATTTTCTCCCTGACTGAAAGATTTTTACCGCTCAAAGCGATGAAGTATGAATATTCAGGAGTGGCTTAACGGCCTCTTCTTGAAGTTTCCTTCTTTGGCTGGACGTACTTGGCGACTTCCTCCTCGATGCCCTCGCCGCGGAGGTCTCTCTTGAGGATGGTCCCGTCAGGTCCTACAAGCATGATGTGAGGAATGCCCTGGATGCCGTAGATGTCGGGGGATGGTCTGTGCGTTGATGATCTCGTTCCAGCAGACGCCGTAGGCTGCGGCTGTGTCTCTGGTGGCCTGAGGCTTGTCCCAGACAGCGACGCTTAGAACGTCGAAATCATTGCCGGCGTACTTCTCGTAAACCTTCTTGATGTTTGGAATCTCCCTCTTGCAAGGGACGCACCAGGAAGCCCAGAAGTCCACGAGCATATACTTGCCCTTGCCGACATAGTCTGAGAACTTGACGCTGTCCACCTGGAAGTCGGTGAACATCTTGCCCTCGGCAGTCGCAAGCTTCGCAGTGACGCCTTTCTGGATACGCTGAATGGCAGGTTCTGCAAGAATCACTGAATCCATAGTCTGGAGAATGGAGTCAACCTGCTCGGCGCTGAGCTCGGACTGGTAGTTTCTGAAAGCCTCTACTCCGATGACGTTGTCCTTGTTGGCCTCGAAAGCGTTTTTCAAGTACTCCAGTGAAGCCTTGTCGTACTCATCGTAGATTTTGTCGACATCATCCTCGGAAGGATTCTCTCCCAGAGCGGCTATCTTCTCTTTGTAGGCCTTGTTGATCTCGATGCCCCCTTTTCTGTAGGCCTTGAATTTTTCATTCATGGATGTCTCCGGTGTTTGGGACACGACTTCGGAGTTCTCATCTTTGATTTCGATGGACAGAGCTGTGCCGTCA
>CAVCDF010000036.1:0-18564 GCA_963600795.1 Anaerotignum sp.
AGAGGGGCACACCTGCGTCAAGGCTTTCACCAAACCGGAGAACGTCGGGATATTCAAAGACCTCGGGTTCTCGCTGCTCGCTCGGGCCGGCAAGGCCGTGCTGATGGAATGCGGCTGCGGCGGGATTTCCGAATATTCAAGATACCTTTCTTCGCTGGTCCGTCCGGGCAGGAACGGGGCTATCGTGATGAACGCCAATCCGTTCACTAAGGGACACCGCTATCTGGTCGAACAGGCCGCCGCGCAGGTTGACAACCTCTACGTGATTCCCGTCAGGGAAGACCGTTCGAGATTTCCTTACGCAGAGAGGAAGGCTATGATCGAGGCGGGCTGCTCCGGACTTGGCAACGTGACTGTCTGCGAAGGCAGCGGCTACGCCATCTCCGCTGCGACCTTCCCGACATATTTCCTGAAAAGGCTGGATGACGCGGCCCCGACGCAGATGGAACTGGACCTCAACCTGTTCGCCCGTCACATAGCGGCTCCGCTCGGGGTGAGCGTGCGTTTCGTCGGCAGTGAGCCGCTGGACGCCCTGACCCGCGAGTACAACGGGATGATGGCCTCAGTCTTCGCCTCCGCAGCCCCAGTCGCTCCGGCCAACCCGGCCAACCCGGACGGCAGGCCTGCGATTGAGGTCGTGGAAATCCCCCGTCTAGAACAAGATGGCAGGCCGCTGAACGCGACAGATGTGAGGCAGGCTCTGGACGAAGGCCGGCTTCAGGACGCGTGCAGACATATTCCTGAAACATCCATCCCTTATCTGGTGGCTGACCTGGCCGAGAACGCTCTCCGAGCCGAACTGGACACCACTCCGAAGCCGGGGCTGGTGGACAAGGCAGACAACGGGGCGCACAAGGATATGGACTACCGCGTCATGTCGGCCGGGATTTCGGCTCTCAGGCCGTGGTTTGTCCGCATCGCCGTGGAATCCGCCCATCATCCTGATTCTGAAAGGGTAAGGCTTGCGGGCATCGAAGCCGAAAAGGCGATGCTCGCTGCGACCGGAGGGGTGAACACCCACAAGGGGGCGCTTTTCTGCATAGGACTTTCGGTGGCCGCCGCTTCCTTTCTGGCCACGGCAGAGGGCAGGGTGACTGAAAGCGCTTTCAGGGAAGGTGTCGCCAGACTCGCCGCCGGGATTCCGTCTTCGGACGGCACTCACGGAGCGGCGGTGCGCAAGGCCCACAGGGTGACGGGCGCTTTGGACAACGCCAGAGAGGCCTGGCCGAGGCTCTTCGGAAGCTGGCTGCCTTTTTACCGAAGCCTTGAAGGAGACCCTTTCCGAAGGCACAAGACCCTGCTGCGGATCATCACTGAACTGGACGACAGCAACATACTTCACAGAAGAGGAGCCGCAGGACTTGAACTCGCCAGGTCTGCGGCCGGGAGGCTTCTGGAGGATTTCAGCGAGGCGGGACTCGCATCCCTCAACAAAGATTTCATCAGGGAGAACATCTCGCCGGGCGGAAGCGCCGACATGCTCGCCCTGACAATGTTCGTGAACAATATATTAACCACTAATTAAAACATAAATCATTATGGTAGAATTGATTCCCAATGGCGTTTACCTTCGCGGCGGCAAGACCGTGGTCACCGATGCCGCAGGTATGCCTACCGCTGAACAGGCCCGTGAAAACACGATAGCCTACAGGATTCTCCGCGCCCACGATGTGGACGGGAGCAAAGGAAAGAAGATGCGCATCCGTTTCGACGCGATGGCTTCACACGACATCACCTATGTAGGCATCATCCAGACCGCGCGCGCCAGCGGACTCGATAAGTTCCCGATCCCTTACGCGATGACCAACTGCCACAACTCGCTCTGCGCGGTGGGCGGCACCATCAACGAGGACGACCACATCTTCGGACTTTCCGCGGCCAAGAAGTATGGCGGAATATATGTGCCTGCCAACCAGGCCGTCATCCATCAGTATGTCCGCGAAGCCCTCTCCGGCTGCGGCAGGATGATTCTCGGCTCCGACAGCCACACGCGTTACGGCTCGCTCGGATGCATGGGTGTGGGCGAAGGCGGCGGAGAGCTTGTCAAGCAGCTCCTCCACAACACCTGGGACATCAACGCTCCTGAGGTGGTGCTTGTCTGGCTTGAAGGCAGCCCTCGTCACGGAATCGGCCCTCACGATGTGGCCATCTCCCTTGTCAAGGCCGTGTTCGAGAACGGCTTCGTGAAGAACAAGGTGCTTGAGTTCGCAGGCCCCGGCGTAGCTTCACTCCCAGTTGATTTCCGTAACGGAATCGACGTGATGACCACCGAGACCACCTGCCTGAGTTCCATCTGGATCACGGACGAAAAGGTCAAGGAGTACTACGACATGCACGAGCGCCCTGAGGCCTACAAGGAACTCCAGCCGGGTGAGATTGCCTACTACGACTCGATGATCAGGATCGACCTCTCGAAACAGGAGTCCATGATCGCCCTTCCTTTCCACCCTTCCAACGCCTACACGGTGCACGAGTTCCAGGCCGACCCTGTCGGAATACTGAAGAAGGTCGAGGAAGACGCCAAAAAGCGTTTCGGCGACAAGATAACGATCGACCTCGAAAGCAAGGTGAAGAACGGCAAGGCCTGTGCTGACCAGGCCCTCATCGCAGGCTGCTCCGGCGGTACCTACGACAACCTGAGCGAGGCCGCAGCCATCCTCAAGGGCAAGACAATCGGCAACGACTACTTCACGATGTCGGCCTATCCTCAGTCTACTCCGGTCTATCTCGCGACCACCCGCAACCACATCGCTGAGGAACTTCTCGAGGCCGGCGTCGTCATCAAGCCTGCGTTCTGCGGACCTTGCTTCGGAGCCGGCGACGTGCCTGCCAACAACGGACTCTCGATCCGCCACACGACCCGCAACTTCCCTAACCGCGAAGGCTCGAAGCCTGGTCAGGGACAGATCTCCCTTGTCTGCCTGATGGACGCCCGTTCGATCGCGGCCACGGCTGCCAACGGCGGGGTCATCACCGCAGCCACCGACATCGAGTACGAGGACAACCACAAGCCATACGCCTTCGACGACCGCATCTACAAGAGCCGCGTCTTCAACGGCTACGGCAAGGCCGACCCTTCGGTCGAACTTCGCTACGGTCCTAACATCAAGGACTGGCCTAAGATGTTCCCGATGGAGGAGAACATGCTCCTCGAACTGGCGGCAGTCATCCACGACCCTGTCACCACGACGGATGAGCTGATTCCTTCGGGCGAGACTTCCAGCTACCGTTCCAACCCTCTGAAACTCTCCGAGTTCGCCCTCTCCCGCCGTGTTCCTGAATATGTCGGGCTGAGCAAGAGGATCCAGTCGGAAGACCACGAGCGCCGCGCCGGCAAGACTCCGGCCCACGTGCTTGAAGCCCTCGCCAAAGTCGGTGCCAAGGCGGAGAACACCTCCTTCGGTTCCTGCGTGTTCGCCAACAAGCCTGGCGACGGCTCGGCCCGCGAGCAGGCCGCTTCCTGCCAGAAGGTGCTCGGCGGCGACGCCAACATCTGCTATGAATATGCCACCAAGCGTTACCGCAGCAACTGCATCAACTGGGGCATCGTGCCGTTCACCATCGCACCTGACACTCCTTTTGAATATGTTTCAGGAGACTTCGTCTATGTTCCCGGCATCCGCGAGGCCATCCTTTCGGGCAAGGAGGAGATCGACGCAAAGGTCATCAGCGCCGAGGGAGTGAAGGACATCCACCTCTACTTCCAGAACCTGACCGCCGACGAGAGGGAAATCCTCGCCGACGGCTGTCTGATGAACTTCTACGCAGCACAGAAGAAATAATATTCGTAAAACATTAAAAACAAGATATTTATGAAAAAGATACAAATGGTCACCCCTATCGTCGAGATGGACGGTGACGAGATGACAAGGATTCTTTGGAAGATGATTAAGGATGAACTTATCCTCCCGTTCGTCGACCTCAAGACAGACTACTACGACCTCGGCCTCGTGCATCGTGACGAGACCGCCGACCAGGTGACCGTGGACTCCGCCAACGCCACAAAGAAGTACGGTGTGGCCGTCAAGTGCGCCACCATCACTCCGAACGCCAAGCGTATGACCGAGTACAACCTGCACCAGATGTGGAAGAGCCCGAACGGAACGATCCGCTCGATGCTGGACGGCACGGTGTTCCGCACACCTATCACCATCCCTTCCATCTCTCCTGCAGTGAAGTTCTGGAAGAAGCCTATCACCATAGCCCGTCACGCCTACGGCGACGTGTACAAGAGCGTTGACATCAAGGTGGACGAGCCGGGAGTAGCCAAGCTGATATTCGAAGGCGAAAGCGGCAAGAGGGAAGAGCAGATCGTGCACACCTTCAAGGGACCGGGCGTCCTCCAGGGACAGCACAACACCGACGCTTCAATCCGTTCATTCGCACATTCCTGCTTCAAGTACGCCCTTGACCTCAAGCAGAGCATCTGGTTCGCCACCAAGGACACCATCGCAAAGAAGTACGACGGACGTTTCCGCGAAATCTTCGAAGAGGTGTTTGCAGAGTACAAGGACCGTTTCGAAGCGGCCGGCATCGAGTACTTCTACACGCTGATCGATGACGCGGTAGCACGCGTGATGCGCAGCGAAGGCGGTTTCATCTGGGCCTGCAAGAACTACGACGGCGATGTGATGAGCGACATGATCTCCACGGCCTTCGGCTCGCTGGCGATGATGACTTCCGTGCTTGTAAGCCCTGACGGCAACTACGAGTACGAGGCCGCCCACGGCACAGTCACCCGCCACTACTACAAGCATCTGGCTGGAGAGGAGACCTCCACCAACCCTATCGCCACGATTTTCGCCTGGAGCGGAGCGTTCCGCAAGAGGGGCGAGATGGACAACCTTCCCGAGCTCGTCAACTACGCCGACCAGCTTGAAGCTGCCTGCTTCGACACCCTCAACGAGGGCATCGTCACGAAGGACCTCGCCAAACTGATGGAAGGAGTGACTCCAGTGGTCAAGAATTCCGCCGACTTCATCGCCGCGATCCGCGAGCGTCTTGAGAAGAGACTTGCATAAAGCCGTTGCCGCTGCCGTGTAACAAACCGGCAACGGACTATGGCAGACAACCGTCTGATTTTCAGATAAAAGAGCGATGTCCTGGTACGCATTTCCGTACCAGGACATTACTTTATTTGTTAAGTGACAGCAACTTATCCGCCACGGCACTACAGCTGGATCATTCCGTGGTCAAGAGCCCAGCGGACAAGTTCCATTGAAGAGTTGATGCCAAGCTTCTTGAAGATGTTGTCCTTGTGGGTGTTGACCGTGTTCGGCGAAATGTTCAGCTTCCGGCTGATTTCCTTGACGGAAAGTCCCTGGACACAGAGTTCCACGATCTCGTTCTCCCTGGCGGTGAACCCCGACTCCACCTTGTTCCCGGCATTGCGCAGATCCCGGATGATCTTCGCGATATCGCGCCCGAAATATTCAATCCCGTCGGCGACATATTCAATGGCGGTAAGAAGTTCCTGTGTCGGAACCGTCTTGCTGACAAAACCGTCGATACCTATCTTCATCAGCTCGAAAATGGTGCTCCTGCAAGTCTCCGCCGAGAGGACAAGAATGCGCAGGGGACTGTTTTCATTGCGCAGACGCCTGGCTATCTCCACTCCGGTCTCGTCGGGGAGAATGATGTCGAGCAGGACCACATCTGCCTTGATTCCCGGCAGCAGTTTCCAGAAAGCCGCCGCGGTGTCCGCCACTCCGACGACTTCAAAACGGCCGTCGGGACCGGAAAGGGCTGACTGAAGCCCCAGCCGCACAAGCGGATGGTCCTCAACAATCACGACTTTGATAGGATATTCCATATTCTGTGTCTTAGTTGCTTGCTTGCGGTTGCCAAAGGCCGTCAGCCGCGGTTGACAGTGAAGCTGAAAGTGGAGCCCTTTCCTTCTTCGCTCTCGACTTTGAGCCTGCCTCCGGCCATCTCCACCATCTCTCGGCTCACTATCAGCCCGAGACCGCTTCCGCTCTCCCCAGCCGTTCCTTTCCGGGAAGCCTGCCTGTCAAGCGAATAAAGGTCTGCTATCTTCTCGTCCGGCATACCGATGCCGCAGTCCGTGACACGGACCAGGACCTGGGAGAAATCCGCAGGACTGTCCGAAATCTCCACGGTGCCTCCTTCGTAGGAGAACTTTATCGCATTGCCGACTATGTTGCGGATGACGGTGGAAAGGATGTTCCTGTCAGCCTTGACGAACGTGTCGGGACTGACATTGTTGGACACCACGACCTTCTTCAGGGCGGACTGCTCTTCAAGAAGCTTGACAGTGTCATCGACCACGTCCCTGAGCTTGAGCCTTATCGGATCGTTGTGGATTCTTCCCGTTTCGATGCGGGACCAGTCAAGCAGGCTCGTCAGCAGTTCAAACAGGGACGACGAGGACTTGTACAGTTCCTCGCACTGGCTCTTTACGGCTTCCTTCGGAAGCGAATCGAAATTGCCGACAAGCATCTCAAGCACCTTCTTCTGCGAGAATACAGGATTCTTCAGGTCGTGCGAAATCACCGAGAAGAACTTGTTCTTTATGGCGTCCATCTGCTCGAGTTCCCTGTTGCGCTTGCCCTTGAGCCGTGCGTACAGAATGAAGAAGAACAGCGCGACAAGCAGCAGGACTACTACACTTGCGCTGATGTACAGAGTCATCCGTTTGGAGGACCTTTCGGACTCCATTCCAGCCATCGCCTTGTCGATCATCCGCTGGCTCTTCTCCTGCTCATAGCGGAGCCGCGACTGCGCCACCTCCTGCCCGCTTCTCTGGGTGAACGAAGAGTCCTGGTAGGCAAGACAGAGGCGCAGTTCATCATAAGCGCTGCGGAACTTGCCCTGACGGAAGTACAGGTCGGAAAGATTGTGGTGGATGTCGCGCAGATGGCCGTACGAACGGTTGCCCGAAACCAGGTTCTCCGATTCTTCAAGAAGTTTCTCCGCCCTGGCATATTCACCTCTCACGATGCACAGGCGGCCCAGATTGCAGGTCGTCTTTGCCAGGTTCCACTTGTCACCGACATTCGTCAGGATTGAATACGCCTGGAGATAATAGTCTTCGGCCTCGTCGAGATTGCCCTGCGTGTCCGCCAGCTGGCCAAGCTTGTTGAAGCATATTCCCGCACCGTTCCTGGAATTGGACTTGTTGTTGTGCTCAAGGGCGCGGAGGTACATCACCTTGGCCGAATCATACTGCTGACGGTACTCGTAGATGCTGCCGATGGTGTTCCAGTTCATCGATTGCCCCAGCTCGTTGCCGATCTTTTCATCGATGGCCAGCGACTGGCGGAAATAGTTCTCGGCCTCGTCACCGTTGTTGAGGTACTTGTAGACGTTGCCTATTCCGTTGAGGATGTATGTCCTCTGAGTCAGGACTTCCTTCGATTCCTTGTCCGTACTCCTGTCCACGATGTCGAGCGCCTCGAAAAGATAGTCCGATGCCGAGGAATATGCGCCGATCCTCCTGCAGTTGGTCGCGAGGGAAATCAGCGTGTGCGTGTAGCCTTCAGGATCGGCTGTTCTCTGAATCGCCGCGGCGTCCCGATAGCATCCGATGGCCTCTACATAGTCGCTCCTGTAGTTGTAGCATTTGCCCATCTGGGCGAGAGTCAGTGCCACGGCCACACTGTCTCCGTTCTCCCTGTAGGTGGCAAGGCTGGATTCAAGCGCCGGCATATCCCGGGAAATTCTGCTCAATGCTGCCCTGACCGAGTCCTTCGGCGTAACGGCATTCCTGACGGCAGCCTCGGAGCCGAGCGCCGCGACCAGTGGCACAAGAAGAGCGGCAGTTCTCAGCAGTATCGGCCGGATGTCCATAATATTCAAATATTCAACAGCTTGAAAATTATTCCAAGACAAGTTTTCATTCAGCGGAAGACCGGGTGACGGAGACGTTCTGCAACCCGAGGGCCTTCAAGGCCGCGGCAAGCGCCTCAGCCTGGTCTTCACCTTCGAACGGACCAGCAAGGAACACCGCTGAACCGTCCTCAACGCTTCTTATCAGATCCTTGTCCGAATGCTGCCGGATGGCGGCGACCGCCGCTTCAGGAAGCGACTGCCCGTCTTCCGGGAATATCTTGACGGTGTACAGGGCCTTTACCTGCGATTCCATCGTCCTGGCTTTCTGCACGCCTATGACCTGCCCGTTGAACGCGGCATCGATCTGCGCATCGCGGAAGCCCCTCTTCTTCACCGCGTTGAGATGCTCAAGGACATCCTTGTAGGACCGGAACAGGCCGACCGAATAAGCCTTCTTGCCGGACGGCAGAGTCCGCACGAAGACCGGACTGAGTCCGTTCAGGTCTGCCACCGAAGCATCGCGGGAAAGCGTGAATATCCTGATCTGATAGACAAGGCCGTCAGGCAGGGTGTTGTCCTCGGCGAAACGTCCCTCCGGCAGAATCCTGAACGAATAGTCGAAATCTTTCTTCGGCTTGCTCATCTCAAGACTGAACGAAGGACCGTAACTGTTCTTGGAGAAGGTGTAGCCGGTCGAGGCCCCGACGACCTCCTTGTCGGCCTCGGCCTGAAGCTTGGCTGCGTCAATCACTATTCCGTTGGCGAGGAAGTCCATCTCGATGTCCTGAAGTTCCTTGACCGCAGAGTTCAGCGCGGCGTTCAGGGTCGGAATGGAGGCCTCCCCTTCCGCTATCCTGGCCGAAATCCCTCCCTTTTCCCCTTCCGGAGCGGAAGCGAGCGAAGAGCGGAGTTCGTCAAGATGCTTTCCGAAACGCGCCACGGAATCGCGCAGCATCCTC
The DNA here is from genome assembly GCA_963600795.1 of Anaerotignum sp. Taxonomy (GTDB): domain Bacteria; phylum Bacteroidota; class Bacteroidia; order Bacteroidales; family UBA932; genus Cryptobacteroides. The sequence continues at coordinate 8,751 of CAVCDF010000036.1, forward strand.
ACCTCCTTCATCTTCTGCATATACCCGGCTGTCGCCTCGTCGACGCGGGTTTCGGACTGCACCGCGGAACCGTTGTCCATCCTGGCGGGGCTTCCGGCCGGAGCCAGTTCGGAAAGTTCCCTCAGCCTGGCCACGTCGGTTATGGCCTCGCGGACCGGCATCCCGTCATATTCAAGAACATAGATTGTCACGCTGTCCCTGCCGCAGCTGCGGTTCGAAGCGAAGATTGAATATTTCCCGTCATCGGTGTTGATGAAAAGGAAATCATCGTAAGGGGACGAATACGGGAAGCCCATGTTCACAGGCACGCCCCAGTCGCCGGTCTCGTCATTCCATTGAGAGACATAAAGGTCGTAGCCGCCCATCCCGTAAAGGCCCTTCGAGGCGAAGTAAAGCGACTGCCCGTCAGGGGACAGCATAGGGAATATTTCGTCGGACGAACTTGTCAGGTGCTCGTTGATGAGCGCCGGGGCCGTCCACAGCGAATCGGTGCGCTCAGTCCTGTAGATGTTCCTGATGCCGTCTCCGTCCTTTGCCGACCAGTAGATCGCCCCGGCATCCTCCGGGAAATAGACCGCAGAAGGAATCTTGTCGGCGGCGGAAGAATCCAGCTGGTTCGGCACCCTGCGCCAGCTGCGGTCAGCCAGCGGATAGAACAAGAAAAAGTCCTTGAGAGGGAACGTCTGCCTGGAGACCACCGCCGGACTGCTGCAGAAGTCCATCATATTCAGCCCGTTGCGAGCCAGAAGAAGGCGCTCTTCAGCCCTGCCGGCCGCTGTCGAGTCCAGAGCGTCTATCGCTCTCTGGCAGAAGTCCGCCGAGGCCTTGAAGTCATAGGCCATCCTTGCGGAGTCCGCCCTCATCATAAGCCTTGTGGGAGAGACCTGCGCGGTGGCACGTGAGCCGGACACGAGCAGTGCGGTAAGTATGTATATGCCGATGAATATTCTGTTTCTCATTGCGTAAAATCGGTGTCATTGACAGTGCAAAAATAAGAAATACTTGGCAGATAATTTCTTTCTAAGAAAAAAATGCTAAATTTGTACCCCTATTTTTATGCGCACGAATCTAAGCAATAAAAATAATAAAAATTAAAGATTATGCAAAGTAAAGGTTGGATCAAACTTGTAGCCATTCTGCTTGCGATAGCTTCCATCTGGCAGCTGTCCTTCACTGCGGTGACAAGCATCCAGGAAAAGAAAGCGGACAAGTTCGCTGAAAAGGCAGCACAGGCCGTTCAGGCTTCGGCCGCTTTCGCACAGGTTCCGGAAAACGACCAGGCTTATTATCTGGATTCGGTAAGGAAGGAACAGAACAGAGTATTCATCGACTCAATCTCCAACAAGAAGGTATTCCTCTGGAACACCTACAAGGAGTGCAAGGCCAAGGAAATCAATCTCGGTCTGGACCTCAAGGGAGGTATGAACGTAATGCTGCAGGTGCAGCTCGCCGACCTCGTCAAGGCCATCTCCGGCGACAACTCCACACCTGAATTCCAGAAAGCGATCAGCCTTGCCAAGGAGCGCAGCGTCAACTCGAGGGAAGATTTCATCTCCCTCTTCGCGGACGCCTGGAAGGAAGTCGGCAACGGACAGAGGCTCGCACAGATCTTCGGTACCTATGAAATGAAGGACAAGATCAAGCCGGAGTCTTCCGACGCAGATGTCATCAGCGTCATCCGCGAGGAGGCCAAGAGCGCCGTGGACAACTCCTTCAACGTCCTCAGAAACCGTATCGACCGTTTCGGCGTGACCCAGCCATCCATCCAGAACCTCGGCAACAGCGGACGAATCCTCGTCGAGCTTCCTGGTGTGAAGGAGCCTGAGCGTGTAAGGAAACTTCTCCAGGGTACCGCCTCCCTCGAATTCTGGGAGACCTTCACCTATGACGAAATCGCCGGCTACCTTTCAGAGGCCAACTCCAAACTTGCGGAGATTCTCGCAGGCGAGCCTGACACCACAGCCGTTGAGCCGGCAGTGAATGCGGAAGCCCCTGCGGATTCATCTCTCCTCGCTTCTGAAATCGGAAGCAGCTCCGCCGACGATGCGGATATGGAGGCCATGAGAAAGCAGAATCCTCTCTTCTCGATCCTCTCACCGTCCAACTACAACGGCAACGCCTGCATAGGTTTCGCTTCAGCGATCGACACCGCCAAGGTCAACAAGTACCTTGCAATGCCTCAGATCGCCGAGATCTTCCCGGCCGAATTCAAGCCGATGTGGTCCGTAAAGCCTTCTGAATATGTCCAGGGCAACAACATCTTCGAACTCGTAGCCATCAAGGCCACCTCAAGGGACGGCAAGGCCAAGCTTGACGGAGGAGTCATCACCGACGCACGCGTCGTCTATGACCACGGTTCCAACGGCGAGCCTTCAGTTTCGATGACGATGAACGCCGAGGGCGCCAACATCTGGGCCCGAATGACAGGCGACAACGTAGGAAAGCAGATCGCCATCGTACTCGACGGTATGGTATATTCCTATCCTAATGTGCAGAACGCAATCACCGGAGGAAGCTCTTCCATCACCGGACATTTCACCCCTGACGAGGCTACCGACCTTGTGAACGTGCTCAAGTCCGGTAAGCTTCCGGCTCCTGCCACCATCATCCAGGAACAGGTTGTAGGTCCTTCCCTCGGTGCGAAGTCCATCAACGCCGGTATGATTTCATTCATCATCGCGTTCCTCCTCGTCCTTGTCTATATGATATTCTTCTATCAGGGTGCCGGTCTGGCCGCTGACTTCGCCCTCCTCTGCAACGTGCTTCTCCTCTTCGGAGTCCTCGTTTCATTCGGAGCAGTCCTCACGCTGCCTGGTATCGCCGGTCTCGTCCTGACAATGGGTATGGCCGTTGACGCGAACGTGATCATCTACGAGCGCATCAAGGAGGAACTCGCAGCGGGCAAGGGCCTGAGCAAGGCCGTGGCCGACGGTTACTCCAACGCCTACTCCGCCATCATCGACGGTCAGGTGACCACCCTCCTTACCGGTGTCGTTCTGTTCTTCTTCGGTTCAGGTCCTGTACAGGGCTTCGCCACGACCCTCATCATCGGTATCATCACTTCCGTTCTCACGTCAATCTTCATCACCCGAATGATCTTCGATGACCGCATCGAGAAGGGCAAGAACATCACGTTCGAGAACAACCTCACCAAGAACTTCCTCAAGAACACTCACGTTGACTTCATCGCTCTGCGCAAGTGGTCTTACCTCGCGTCAGGCATCGTGATTCTGATCTCCATCGTCTCCATCTTCACCAAGGGCTTCACCTACGGTGTCGACTTCACCGGAGGCCGTACCTATGTCGTACGTTTCGACCAGCCGGTAACCGCCGAGGCGGTCCGTGACGCGGCCATCGCCGAGTTCGACGGCGCAGTCGAGGTCAAGCAGTTCGGTGGCGAGAGCCAGATGAAGATCACCACTTCCTACAAGAACGACCAGGAATCAACCGACGTTGACGCAGAGGTTGAGCAGATGCTCTACGAAGCCTTGAAGCCGTTCTTCGCCGAGAAGGACATCACGTTGGGCGAGTTCACCTCGACGCTGGACAACCCTAACGGTATCATCTCTTCCGACAAAGTCGGTCCGACCATTGCCAACGACATGAAGAGAGACGCCATCGTCGCCGTTCTCCTCTCCCTGCTCGTGATCTTTGCCTACATCGCAGTCCGTTTCAAGGGATGGACCTGGGGTCTCGGCGGAGTTGTCTCCCTGGCCCACACCGCCATCATCGTCATCGGCTTCTTCTCCCTGTTCTCGGGAATCCTGCCGTTCAACCTTGACGTCGACCAGACGTTCATCGCCGCCATCCTGACGATCATCGGTTACGCCATCAACGACAACGTGGTTATCTTCGACCGAATCCGTGAGTACAGGATTCTGCATCCTAAGATGGATGTGAAGACGAACGCCAACCTGGCCGTCAACGCCACTTTGACACGTACCATCAACACCTCCGTCTCCACCCTCGTCACGATGCTCGCGATCGCCATCTTCGGCGGTGAGTCCATCAGAGGTCTTGCGGTAGCGCTCATCCTCGGTATCGTCATCGGAACCTACGCTTCCATATTCATCGGAACCGCGGTGATGTACGACGCCACCGTCTGGAACCAGAAGCGCCTCGCCGCCAAGGAAGCTGACAAGAAGGTTGTCAAGAAGTAATCCTCAACCATAATAGAAAAATCCGGTCCCCGAAAGGAGGCCGGATTTTTTGTTCTATGAATATATGCGAAAGCGGCACCGTGGCGATGCCGTCTTCGCATATCGCTATCTGATCATGTTCTTCGGGTCGAGCGCCTTGTCGAGCTCTTCCTTGGAGAGAAGGCCTTTCTCTAGGACGATGTCGTAAACGGAGCGGTTGGTCTCAAGAGCTTCCTTGGCGACTTTGCTGCTGGCCTTGTAGCCGATGATAGGGTTGAGCGCGGTCACGATTCCGATGCTGTTCTTGACCATCTCGTAGCAGCGGTCCCTGTTGACCGTTATGCCTTCGACGCACTTCTCTCGGAGGGTGTTCATCGCGTTCGTCAGCCAGGTGATGCTCTCCATAATGGATTCTGCGATGACCGGTTCCATAACGTTCAGCTGAAGCTGGCCTGCCTCCGCCGCGAATGAAACGGCGGTGTCGTTGCCGATGACCTTGAAGCAGACCTGGTTGGTCACTTCAGGAATGACAGGATTGACCTTGCCGGGCATGATGGATGAACCCGGAGCCATAGGAGGGAGGTTGATCTCCTTGAGTCCGCAGCGCGGACCTGAAGTCAGGAGACGGAGGTCGTTGCAGATTTTGGACAGCTTGACCGCCAGTCTCTTAAGGGCGCCCGAATAGCTGACGTAGGCCCCGGTGTCAGGAGTGGCCTCAACAAGGTCAGGGGCCGCGATGAATTTCTCGCCTGTCAGCTCGGTCAGCTTCCTGGCGCAAAGCTCGGCGAAGCCTGGCTTGGCGTTAAGGCCTGTGCCGATGGCTGTTCCGCCCATATTGATTTCATAAAGGAGATTGACATTCCTCTCAAGGTTGAGAATCTCTTCGCCGAGGTTCGTGGCGAATGCGTGGAACTCCTGTCCTGAAGTCATCGGTACGGCATCCTGAAGCTGGGTGCGGCCCATCTTGATGACATCCATAAACTCCTCGCCTTTCTTCCTGAAAGCGTCGATGAGGTCCTGCAGAGCCTTCTCCAACTTCCTGTTCATCCTGATGAAAGCGTAGCGGAAGGCTGAAGGGTAGGCATCGTTGGTGGACTGGGCGCAGTTCACGTGGTCGTTAGGAGAGCAGAACTGGTACTCGCCTTTCTTGTGGCCCATAATCTCGAGGGCCCTGTTGGCGATTACCTCGTTCGCGTTCATATTCACGGAAGTTCCTGCGCCGCCCTGCATCATGTCCACAGGGAACTGGTCGTGCAGCTTGCCGTCGATGATTTCACGGCATGCGGCAACGATGGCATCCGCAATCTCAGGAGCAAGCGCGCCAAGTTCCTTGTTCGTCTGCGCGGCGGCCAGCTTGATGCAGGCCATCGCGATGACATACTCAGGGTAGTCGCGCATCCTTGTGTTGGAAATCTTATAGTTGTTGAGAGCCCTCTGTGTCTGGACACCGTAATAGGCCTCAGCCGGAACCTGAAGTTCACCAAGAAGATCGGATTCAATTCTGAATTTCTCTTCGCTCATAATGATTGTTTCTTATTTATTGACAATTGATTTTAATTTTTAACAGTCAAATTGTTTTAACATCCGAACGGCAAAGGTAAGACCAAAAAAGATTATAAGCAAGACTTTCCTTCAGCCGGCTTCGCAGTCGTGCAGGAATTGACCAGATACGCTATGGAGACATAAGGGATGCCGGAGTTGGTCGTCAGACCGATCTCGCAGGTGCGGCTGTTCGAATAGCCCACCGGAATGCCCTTGACACTGGACTTCAGTTTGCGCAGGGCATATTTGTTCAGTTCCGGATGCGTCATTCCCTTGTCCCCGGCGAAACCGCAGCAGCCGACCTCCTCGGGAACGACCACTTCGGAAGAACACAGGCGCGCGAGTTCAAGCATCGCGTCAGTCTTGCCCATCAGCCTCATCGAGCAGGTCAGGTGAACGGCCACCGGCGTGTCGGTCCGGTGGAATTCAAGACGGTCCTTGAGAAAAGTCAGGATGAATTCTGCCGGTTCATAAAGCTTCATCCTGCCGATTTTCTTCTTCATCCTTTGAAGGCACGGGCTCTGGTCGCAGAGGACGGGATAGCGCCCCTCCCCGCTCGCCTTCCACAATGCGTCTTCAAGTTCCTTTGTCTTTCTGTCGGCGATTTCAGGCATACCCTTGCTTTCCCAGATCGTGCCGCAGCACAGGCTGGCCATTCCATCCGGGAATATGACCTCGTAGCCAGCCTTTTCCAGCAGGGAGACCATCTCCTCGACAAGGGGCTTGTCCACAACGTGGGTATGCTTCGGCAAACCCATCATCTGGTTGATGCAGCTCGGGAAATAGACGACCTTGGGCGGCGTCTGGCCGGCACCAGTCTGACCTGCAGGCATATTCCTGCCTATCAGCATCCTGAGCGGAGTATAATATGCCTTCGGGGTGGCGGGAGTCCAGAGAGGGAGGTCAGTCTTCGCGTGAAGCCAGCGGCAGAGTCCACTCATCGCAAGGTCGCCGAGAATCCCGTCACCAAGCGACGCCAGCCTGAGCGCTCCCCTGAGCGTACCTTTGAAATTGGCGAAGTTGTCAGCGGCGAAGTTCCAGAGACGATAGCCGGAAGAACCTTCGGGGGCATTGATACGCCTCAGCTGATGCGTGAGTTCAGCCACATTGATGCCCATAGGGCAGGAAGTCGAACACAATCCGTCGGCGGCGCAAGTCTGTTCACCAGCGTAGGAATATTCATTGACAAGACTTTCAAGGCGTTTCATTTCCTCGCCGGAAGGGTTCGGCAGCTCGCGCAGGCGGGTGATTTCCCTCCGGGCCACGATTCTGGTCCTGGAAGACAGCGTGAACCCGCAGGAAAGGCAGTTCACCTCGCAGAATCCGCACTCGATGCACTTGTTCAGTTTCCGGAACATTTCAGCCAGTTCGGGTTCGGCAGTTCTTTCTTCACCGTCCCACGGTTTCAGCACCGGAAGGGCCTTGATGTTGCGGATGAAGCATTCGGGGTCATCATTGAATATCACCCCGGGATTCAGCACACCGTCCGGGTCGAAAAGAGCCTTGACCCTCTTCATTATCCCGAAAGCCTTCGCGCCCCATTCATATTCGACGAAAGGAGCCATATTCCGGCCCGTGCCGTGTTCAGCCTTGAGCGAGCCGTCATATTTCCCTATCACCATCTTCACGACATCGGTGATCAGGTTCCTGTAGCGTCTGACGTCCTCTTCCGTCGAGAAGGACTGGTTGAGGACGAAGTGAGTGTTGCCTTCAAGAGCGTGGCCGTGGATGCAGCAGTCATCGTAGCCGTACCTGTAGAGCAGTTCCGAAAGGTCTTCAATGGCCTGCGGGAAGTTCTCGATGTGGAAGGCGACGTCCTCGATAAGGCAGGTCGTGCCTTCGCGGCGCATTCCTCCCGTGGAAGGAAGAATCCCAGACCTCATCTTCCAGTACTTCCCCGTCACGGCAGGATCGTCACTGAATATGTCCGCTCCGCCGTTGCCGAGGTTCAGGACCTCAAACCCTTCAAGGGCCCCGAGAATCCTTGCTTCTTCAGCCTTGACCGCTTCCTTGCTTTCTCCGTTCACGCGGATCAGCAGGGCCGACACCTCCTTGTCCGGCCAGAGTCCGATCTTGGGGTCGTTGACCGCGGCAAGAGTCCGCCTGTCAAGCAGTTCGACAGCATCCAAGGCTTCCGGAGCCATTGCTTTCTTAATCTTGACGACTGCGCTCGCGCCTTCGGACAATGTCCCGAAATAAATCATCCCGGAAGCCTGCTCCGCAGGAATCGGCAAGGTTGCCATCGTCACGCGGCTCAGGAAGGCGAGAGTACCCTCGGAGCCGACCATCAGGTGGGCTATGATGTCGAACGGGTCTTCGAACCTGACAAACGGGAATATGTTCAGACCGGTGACGTTCTTTATGGAGTACTTGTATCTGATGCGATCCGTCAGTTCCCTGTCGGCGTTGACTTCATCGCGGATGGCCTCTATCTCCCTGATGAAATCAGGCTTGGATTCGGCGAACGCTTTTCGGGAGGCTTCATCGCCTGTGTCCAGGACGGTGCCGTCGGCGAACACTATGCGTGCGCTCTGCAGGAGCTTGTCACTGTTGGCGTGCGTTCCGCAGCTCATTCCGGAAGCGTTGTTCATCACGATTCCTCCGACCATACAATGGCCCACGGAAGCGGGATCAGGTCCGAACTTGCGGCCGTAAGGCTTCAGGATGGCATTGACCCTGGCACCGATGATTCCCGGTTCAAGGGTGACCTGCGAACCGTCTCCGCTGACGCTGAACCTTTCCCAATGCTTTCCCGCGACGACAAGCACCGAATCGCTTACAGACTGCCCTGACAGGCTGGTTCCGGCAGCCCTGAAAGTAACCGGAACCTTGAACCACGAAGCGACCCTCATTATGTACGAGAGTTCCCTTTCGTTGTCGGAGCGCAGGACTATCTGCGGGACGAGCCTGTAGAAACCGGCGTCCGTTCCCCACGCAAGACGGTCAAGTTCTCCCGTCAGAATCCTGTCCTTGGGGATGAACCTGCGGACGGCATCCAGAAATTGTGAATATTTTTCCTCCATCAGTTCAGATAAACCACTATGTAGTACATCATCATTCCGCTGGCGATCAACTTGATGCCGGTCCCGCACAGGAATCCCGCCAGAGCTCCGAACGCGGACTTGGCGGAGTCCCACCCGCCTTTTCCGGCAAAGAACAGTTCCGCCAGGAAGGCTCCGAGAAGAGTGCCCAGGATGATTCCGACCGGGGGCACGAACATTCCGACCAGCATTCCGGCTATGGCTCCCCTGCCGGCGGCCTTGCTGCCGCCCGTGACTTTGGTGAACCACGCCGGCACGATGTAGTCGATGACAGTCACCGCCACGGTGATTCCCAGCCAGACGAGCAGGAAGGTCAGGGTCATCGGATCGCCCGCTCCGTCGGCACCGTTCCCGAAGAAATAGAGAACCGCCAGCCCCGCCCAGCTGACCGGAGGACCAGGCAGAGCCGGAACTATGCTTCCGACAATGCCGACCACTCCTGCCAGGACGGCTATGATTACAATCAAAGTGTTCATCCTCCGTGCGGGAAATTATGCCATCGCAGCCTCGACGTCGTCAGGCTGGATCGGCAGACGGTTCGGGCCGGTGCGGCGTGCGCCGTCTTCCGTGACAAGCACATCGTCTTCCAGCCGGATGCCGCCGAAGTCGTAGTACTCGTGCTCGAGTTTGGAATAGTTGACAAAACCTTTGTCGCGCTTCTCGCTCCTCCACTGCTCGATGAGCGCCGGAATGAAATATATTCCCGGCTCATCCGTGATGACATTGCCCGGCACAAGCCTGCGGGCCATCCTGAGGCTGCCGAGACCGAGCTGTGAAGAGCGCTTCTGGTCAGGGTCGTAACCGACGAGATCCTCTCCGAGATCCTCCATATCGTGCACGTCCAGACCCATATTGTGGCCGAGACCGTGCGGCTGGAACAGACCGGCGATGCCCTCGTGGAGCATATTGTCAAGATTGCCGCGCACAATGTCGAGCGAACGGAGGTCCTCAAGCATCAGCTTCGCCACCGCGAGATGCACGTCCCTGTAGGCCACTCCCGGCTTTGTGAGTTTGAAAGCCAGTTCGTTGCAGTCGCAGACGATCTGGTAGATGTCCCTCTGCTTCGGAGTGAACTTGCCGCTGGTCGGAAGG
>CAVCDF010000037.1:0-4731 GCA_963600795.1 Anaerotignum sp.
GTCCTCGACACCGATGACGTTCACGGCAGTCACCGCCTCGCCGTCAACTATGAACTTGAGCATCCCGGCGAATTTCCGGGTCACCTTCCTTTCCCAGTGGAAATCCACCCCTATCGTCATTCCGTAAAGGATGAAGGACGGTTCGGCGAACATTGTCGATTCGGTCTGTGCGTCGAAGACAAGTTCATCGTAAAGCACTCCGTTATAGGAGATTCTTCCTTCCGACCAGGTCACCTTCTGAGGTCCCGCTCCGTCCGAGATGATTTCGAATTCTATTTCCTTACCGGACATTATCCCGACCTCGAGCCGATGCTGGGTGCGGGTAAGCCTCCAGATGATTTCACTTTCATCCTCCGGCGGAAGCGTCACTTCATCAATCACCTGCTTCAGCAGCGCAGCGTCGAGCTTGTCGAAATCTTCCTTGTGCACGGTGATGAAGACTCCGCCCATATCCGCGCATCCGGGGCTCATCGCGAGGTGGTCAGAACCGTCTGACCAATAGTTGTGCGGACGGTGCTTTTCACGGAACACCACGACGCTCCTGTATTCCCCACCACTGTACCAGGCGAAAAGGTTTAGCTTGGGTTCCGGAGAGCCTTCCGGAACCGGCGCGCAGTCCAGAAGCCTGTAGAAAAGCTTTGTCACGGACTTGGCCGTGCCGCCCCGGAGGACGAATATTCCACGGGCATATCCGTTGAAATGGTAGAGGCGCGCCTCCTTGACGCCGGCAAGATATTCAAGAGCAGTGGAATCCGCCGCGTCGAGAAGTTCGTCGACCCTGTTCTGAAGAGGCAGCAGCCCGCTCGGGCAGGCCTGGAAGTGCATATGGTCAGGAGCGGAGGCTCCTCCCTGCGGCCCGTTGTAGAAACCAAGGAAATCCCGGTTCTCCCTGACGAAATCCAGAAGATCAGGATAGCGGCGCCAGATGGACTGAGGAATATGCTCGAAACTGGAAACGACCAGATGCGACGGGAAAATCGGATAAGGATTGAGGGTAATGCGGTATTTCCGGCCCTTGCGTCCTTCGAACTCGATGTTGGTCTGCTGTGCCGGGCGGTTCTCCGGACAAAGGAAACAAGGCCTTTCACTGATGGACCTGCTGTCCAGCGCCGCTTCCGACGAAACCTTCCGGCACGGATTGTACTGGACAGAGACCTTGAGGCCTCCCGTTTCCAGTTCCTTGACGGACACTTTCTTCAGGTCCCGGTAGTTTTCCGCGGCCAGGGGCCAGACAGACAGCTGGTCCTTTATGAATTTACCGATAGGATCGTCAGTCATATAACAGTTTCACATGAACAGCGTCACAGCAAAGCCAGAAGAGTGTCTTTCACCTTCGTGAATTCCTGTTCGAAATTCGGGGTGAATATGCTCTTTCCGAGCGAAGCCTCGATTTCACCGACCTTCCACCAGCGTCCTTCCGAAACCTCGTCGTTGTCGGGCTTCAGGTCGAAGCTGCCGACTGCGGCGAAGACGTTCACGAGTTCCTTTTCCACGGCGGACTCCCAGACGTAGGACTTTATGTACACAGGATTGTATTCCCGGAACCCGAGTTCCTCCCAGGACTCCCTGAAAAGAGCCTCTTCAAGGCTTTCGCCGTAGTCAACGTGACCGCCAACCGCAGTGTCCCACAGGCCGGGGAGAAGGTCTTTCTTCATCGAACGCTTCTGGATGTAGATGCGCCCGAAACGGTCTATGATGTGGAGATGGACAACCGGATGCAGCAGTTTCGAGCCGTCGTGTACGGATTTTCTCGTGGCCTGACCGACAACGAGGCCGTTATCTTCGACCACGGGCACCATCTCGCAGCGGACCGTGCCGGCTTTGCCGGGGCGGTCGGCCGTCGGCAAGGGCAGGACCGGCGCAGGGCCTACGGGATAGATCAGTTCGAACATCTCATCAGGCTATCGCTACGAGGACCAGCAGTTGGGCGACCAGCACCCTGAGGAACATCGTCAGAGGATATACAGTGGCGTAGTTCACTGAAGGATAGTCCGTTCCGTATGCGCCCTGGGTGAAGGCCAGCACCGCCGGATCGGTCGTGCCGCCGGAAATCAGACCGCAGATCTGGTAGAAGTTCAGCTTGCAGGCGTAGCGTGCCACAAGGCCTATTGTCAACACAGGAATGAATGTTATCAAAGCGCCGTAGAGAATCCACCAGTAACCGCCGCCGAGGATGGAACTTACGAAGTTCTGTCCCGCTCCGAGACCGACGGCCGCCATGAAGAAGGAGATTCCCATCTCTCTGATCATCAGGTTGGCGCTCTGTGTGGTGTAAGTCGTTATTTTCCATTTAGGGCCATAATAGCCAAGAATGATCGCTATGATGAGCGGACCGCCAGCAAGACCCAGCTTTATTGGCTGAGGGATGCCAGGAATCGTGAACGGAATCGAACCGAAGATTACGCCTATTGCGATTCCGAAGAAAATCGGGATAAGATTTGGACGGTTCAGAGTGGCTGTCTGGTTGCCTACGACTCCGGCGACCTCGGAAATGCCATCCTCCGGTCCGACAACGCGAAGCACGTCACCGACCTGAAGGATAAGGTTAGGTCTTGCGACAAGGCCTACGCCGGCTCTGATAACGCGGGTCACGCAGACACCGTAGTTGGCTCTGAAATTGAAGCTGCGGAGCGAAGCTCCGGTGACGCTGTTCTTCGTGACGGTGAGCTTTCTGTTGACCATCTTGGTGTCTATGTGCAGCCAGTCGTCAAGATGCATAGGGATTTCCTCTCCGAACAGCTTGCGGAGAGACTCGACATATTTCTGCGAAGTCACGATAAGAACCTTGTCTCCTTTCTGAAGCACGGTGTCAGGACCCGGACTGAAAACTTTCCCGTCCCTCAACATTCTGGAAATCACGATGGAATCGCCGACATCCTTGATCGCGTCCTTGACGTTCATCCCGAAAAGAGCCGGGTTTTCGACCTCGCAGTGCATACGTCTTGCCACGTCATCGTTGGCGGTCTCGTTGTCAAGGGCGAGCTTTTCGTTTTCAAGATTGACCTTGAAGACCGCCTTGAAGAACATCATCAGGCCGATGACGAGCAGCACGCCGAGAGGGTAGGCCACGGCATAGGCCGAGGCAAGTCCGGACGTGGCGGTCGCGACATCTGAAGCGGGAATGTTGCCGGCCCTCATCGAATCGGCCATAGTCTGCTGGGCGGCACCGAGGCCAGGGGTGTTCGTTACGGCTCCGGACATCACTCCGACCATAGTCTTGAGGTCTTCTCCCGTCACCAGATGGATTCCGACGGTCACAAGCACGGCCATAAGCACGAGGCCTGTGGCAAGGAGATTGAGCGTCAGACCGCCTTTCTTGAACGATTGGAAGAATCCGGGGCCCACCTGCAGACCGATCGAGAATACGAAGAGTATCAACCCGAAGTCCTTCATGAAACTGAGCACTGTGGGATCGACCCTGAGTCCGAAATGGCTCAGTATGATCGCCACGAAAAGAATCCAGGTTGACCCGATGGAAACGCCCTTAATCTTGAATTTACCGAGATACAGGCCGACCGCGACCACGATGGCGAAGACCATTATCGAATGTGCGATACCTGTTCCAAGAAACAAATCTTTCATAACTTAGCGAATAAAAGCCTATCTTTTGATTAATTTTCCGAATTCAATTCTCGTTGAAGTCCAGCCGCACGCAGAAGCACGGTCTGTCCTCGACTTTTCCTTCAATATAATACGCCTTGCGGCCGTCTTCAACTGCAAGGCATCTGAATATGTCCACGGCCTCACCGGGGCGCGTCTCCTTGATGAAGTTGATCGCCAGGCTCCTGACACGTCCTGCGGTGACTTCCTCATAAGGAATGCTGTCCATCGCCCAGACGACATAGCGGGCATTGTTGGTGTGGCCGAGAATGTCGATGTCCGAATATGCCACCGTACGCTGCCCGACCTTCGCTGCCGGAAGGTCCTTCGGCATCACGACCTTGCCGCAGGGAACAGGAATCGCGTGGTCGGGACATTGGGTGCTGGCAGGCACCATATCGAGCACGTCGTCGCTGCGGACCAGTCTCCTGGTCTGAGCGTTCATCACTATCCAGGACGAAGTGCAGGACACGAGTGCCGCTGACTTGTCGGCGAAATCCGTGTCACCTTTCTTTCTCAGTTCGAAATCCCTGAGGAAGAACGGCCCGTCCAGCCCTTTGTGCCAGGTGTAGAGAGTCGTCTCGTCCGTCCAGACCGGAGGATTGTTGAACAGTATCTTCATTCTCGAAAGCACCCACACCGTCCCGTGCCTCTGAAGGTCGTCATAGCCGAAATGAAGCGCCGTCGCCGCCTGGTAAGCCAGTTCCTGCGCGTGGTCCATAAAGGAAGCCGGCTTCAGGTGGAAGGAAGCGTCCGTGTCGTAGCAGGGAACCGTTATGTCGGTGAAGTATCTGTTGTTCTTGTTTTCCAGTGTCTGCATATTCATCAATAATTGATTATCCTGAGTTCCTCCGGCGTGTACAGGATCGAGTCAATGAAGTCCGGGGCCGTCCGCGAAAGGAGCAGGAATATTCCCAGAAGCACCGCAGCCGCCCCGATCAGGCAGGCGGAGGCGACCAGAATCTTCCTCAGCGCTTTCCTGTCTGCCCCTTGCTCCGGCGCAGGTCCGGCGACAGGCTCAACCGAAGGTTCCGCGGCAGGTTCTGCGGATGGCTCGACCGCAGGCTCAGGTACGGGCGCAGGCTCAGGTACGGGCGCAGGCTCAGGTACGGGCGCAGGCTCAGGTACGGT
>CAVCDF010000038.1:0-3115 GCA_963600795.1 Anaerotignum sp.
ATCTTGTTCTTGCCGACTCCGACAATCTCGAACTGCCAGGCCTCCTTCGGGTCGGTGACGGTAAGGCACTCGCCGGTGTCGCCGTAGCCGTATTTCTCGGCGATGGTTCCCATCAGGCGCACGGCCTCGCGGGCGGTGGCGCAGCGCTCCATCGCAAGGCGGCAGAGTTCCTCTATGAGCAAAGGCGCATTCTTGTTGATCAGCGTGTCCGGGCCGGTGAAAGTGGTCTCCCCGATGCCCACCTGCTTCTCGTTCATTGAAGGATAGCCGGTGTTGATGTAGGAATATGTGTGCGCCACCTGCGGGATTTCTCCCACCACCTTGATTCCGGCGGTGTCGGTGACGAACTTGGTCTTGCGCCAGTTCTTGCGGATCTGCGTCATCGAGCCGGACTTGTGGTCCTTGGCCGGAACTATGTTCACCCAAGTGTGGGATGAGCCGTCACAAGTGTGGGATGTAATAACCGACCCGTCGGTGCTGGCAAGTCTGCCGACGACGATGCTGGTACATTCCAATCCCGAATTTTCATCATCCTGGGCATTGAGCCACAGTCCCGCGGCAAGAAACGCCGCCGCAATCGCAAGAATTCTTTTCATTGACATTTTTTTGAAATCTTCCAAATATACGCAAAAAACCGCCGGATTCAATCCTTATGACGGAATATTCCCGCCACTTTCTTCAGATCGGCGCCGAAAACTTTCGCGGCAATCACCGACAGAGGTTCTTCTGAACCCTCGATGTGGATGGTGTACTGGACGTGGGTGAGGGACTGTCCGGGAGCCAGCGCCGCGCCTGGAGAGGAAGTCTCGACCTCATAGAACGGCCCCATTATCTTTCCGGTTTCGGTAGGGCCGTCGTTGTAGGAATTGATCACGTCCCCGTTGAACGGATCCTCCTGCGGTCCCCACTGGCCGTTCACGTAGTCGGCAGGGCCTTCAGGGACAGTGTATTTAAGAATATTCAGCACTCCGGCCTCGGAGTCATAGCTTCCGTAGAGGTCCTTGGCGCTGCCGGAAGGAAGTCCTATCTTGGCCCTGTACTCTCCGTCTATCTTGAAATACACCATTCCGTCCTCCACGACAAGCCTGTCCGCAGGCACCTTGCCGAAATATTCATCATTGACCGGCTTGCCGGCATATTCCTTTTCGTAAGGAATGAACACGGTGGTGGTCCTGGTCGGATTGAATGTGGACAGCAGCCAGACGGACGGCATTCCGGTCTCTTTCGTCCATTCGAAGCCGCTCCGGTTGACGAGAGTGTTCTCCGTCCTGTAGGCGATAGTGCGCAGACCGGCCGGAATCTCCACACCGAGCAGACTGCCGAGTTCCTCGCCGCCAAGCAGCGAAATCACCCGCCTTGCGCCCATCCTGAATGTTGTCCCGGAGGCGTTCGACACTTCGAACTCCCTTGTGAACACAACTTTATCTTCTTCCGAAGACTCGATGTCGAAAGCCTCCGTGTCTATCGCTGCAGGAACTTTCCAGTTGGCATATTCCTGAACGTCGCCTTTCTTGAAGAACCAGGAAAACGGACCTCCTTCAGGGCCTATCCAGAATCTTTCTTCTCCGCCATAGGAATTGAACTGGGCGTTGACTTCGCCGGAGCGGATGAACTTGTGGTTTATCCAACCGTAGCTTCTGCCGTCTTCTCCGCTTGCCGTGGATGTCATGACACGCCCCTGATAGGCCGGCACCACAAGAACCCTTGAACTGCCGTCTTCACTTTTCAGTTCAACCACAGGAATGTTCTGCCTTGCAAAAAATTCCAGATCATAGCCGTATGTTCCCATTTTGTAATTGTTGTTTACGTTCCGGCAGCCGCACATCAGCGCAGCAGCCAAAAGAACAGTTGACATTATTGAAAGATGTTTCATCCGTTCATTCCGGTGTTATTGTGGTTACTATGGTTATTATGCCAAAACCGGACAAAGTTAGTAAATTTGCACTGAAGATGGAAGCCGTTCGTGAAATGTCGGACCTTGCGAGATGGCAGGACTTGCGAGATGGCGGAAAGGTCTGGCTGAGGCGAGGCCGACAATGCGATGCCGGTTGTTTATTATTTTTCACACTAGGATAAAATGAAATTCATAAGCTGGAACGTGAACGGGCTGCGGGCCTGTGCCGGGAAAGGATTCGACGAGGCGTTCAATGCGCTGGATGCTGATTTCTTCTGCCTGCAGGAGACGAAGATGCAGCCTGGACAGCTTGACCTTGAGTACCTTGGCTACACTTCGTACTGGAATTCGGCCGAAAAGAAAGGCTACTCCGGAACGGCGGTATATTCAAAGCACACGCCGCTGGCGGTGACTTATGGCATCGGAATAGAGGAACACGACCGCGAGGGAAGGGTCATCACCCTCGAGATGCCGGAGTTCTACCTCGTCTGCGTCTATGTGCCGAACTCGCAGGACGGACTGAGGCGGCTCGACTACCGTATGACGTGGGAAGACGCTTTCCGTGAATATGTCTGCGGCCTTGCATCGCGCAAGGGGGTTGTCATCTGCGGCGACCTCAATGTCGCACATCAGGAGATCGACATAAAGAACCCCGCCACGAACCGCCGCAACGCCGGTTTCACCGACGAGGAACGCGGCAAATTCTCGACCCTGCTGGAGTCGGGCTTCATTGACACCTGGAGAATGCTACATCCCGATGAGGTGAAATATTCCTGGTGGTCATACCGTTTCCACGCCCGCGAGAAGAACGCCGGCTGGCGTATTGACTACTTCCTTGTCTCCGAAAGCCTCCGTTCCCGCATAGCCGGCGCCGAGATTCACAGCGAGATCTTCGGCTCCGACCACTGCCCCGTCGAGCTCGACCTTGAATTCTAGCCGGGATCCGCATCGTCACACATCTCCCGCAGCCGCCCTGCTATCCCGGAAACCGCCTCTGCGTCCCGTGCGTGGAAAGGCCAGATTCACGCACGGCATCCCTAACGGAACCGTTCCGTGCGTGGAATGCCCGGATTTACGCACGGCATCCCAAGCGGAGCCGTCCCGTGCGTGGAATGCCCGGATTCACGCACGGCATCCCTAACGGAACCGTCCCGTGCGTGGAAAGGCCGGATTTACGCACGGCATCCCAAGCGGAGCCGTCCCGTGCGTGGAATGCCCGGA
>CAVCDF010000039.1:0-14759 GCA_963600795.1 Anaerotignum sp.
TTCCTCCACCAGTGCCTCGTCCAGTTCGCTGTCATTGCCGCGAAGGTGGAAATTGCAGTGGGCGACCGCGAACCGGGGATGCAGCCGCGAATTCAGGAACAGGTCCGCCATACACATCGAATCGATGCCTCCGCTGACGGCCAGAAGGACCGCCCCCCTTTCGGGAAGCAGTCCTTCCAGAATTCTGTCAAACCTGTCCTGCATGTTCGGAGGCTGCTATTTCTTGCTCGCGAAGGTATAGGTGAATCCGAACTGAAGAGCCTGCGCGAACTGCACCTTTCTGTGACCGTCGCAGTTCTCGTGGTCCTTGTCGGCGATCAGCACGGTGTCGTCGTAGATGAGGTTGGTGGTAAGGTTCAGCGAGAAGAACCGGCTGAGCTTCCACATCATACGTGTGTCCCAGTTCACGCGGATGTTCTGAGGATTCTTCAGATAGTTGGAGAAGAGCAGCAGGTGCGTCGAGCCTTCGAAATTGTCGTTGACCTTCACTTTGGCGTCGGCGGTAAGCTGGGCACCGAACTCGAATCGTGCCGGCTTGTAGTAGTTCCCCGTCGTGTAGTATATTCCCTGCTCGTCCTTCTCGTCAGGATAGGCTTCAGTGTCGGAATAGTCCTTCTTCCTGTCCATACCGTTGTTCTTTCTCAGTTTCTCGCTTCCGACGATGGTGAAACCGCCGGTAAGAGGCGCCAGGTTGACGGTAAGCCATTTGCTCGGCACCCAGTCGATACCGAGACCCAGATTGACCGTTCCAGGGGAAAGGAAGCCGGACTTAAGCACTCTCGCGTTTTTCCAATCCTTGCTTGACGGCTCCTCGTCACCTTCGACCGAAGGGGTCGGATAGTTGTAACCGTTGGCGAACTGGCTCAGGAAAGTGAACTTGGCGGAATAGTTGAGAGTCTTGGTAGCCTTGTAGCCCCAGGTGCTCTCAAAGAGGATGCGGTCCTTGTTCTTCTGAAGAATCGGTTTGTCGGCGGAATAGAGGAAACCGTAGTCGAGCTGGAGACGGTTGTTCCAGTACATCTCCCCCTTTTTCCAGTTCGCGTTCCCGTCGATGTAGGCGCTCATCGCGTAGTTGTTGTAACCTCCCTTGGCCCAATTGGTGAAACTGCTCTGGACAAAGTTCAGATTGGTCATCAGCGACTTGGTCCAATAGTTCGGCTTGGGCTCTTCGACCTTCTTCTCGGTCGTAGCGCTGAGCATGCGCGCAGCGGCCGCAGCGGCCGACTGTGCGTTTTTCCTTGTCGTGTCCGTCTGCGCCGAAGCTATGGCGGAACCCGCCATCAAAAGCGCCGCAGCAACGGCAATCCGTCTTGAAAATCCACTCCTCATAGTCTAAAGCGTCAATATGATCAATATGCGATGCCGAAGACAACCCTGCGGCTTGAAGGCTTGCCGGAATAGATGTCCCTGCCTTCTTCCTCGCAGACGAAACTGTCCACAGGAATGCACCTGATTGTGGCCTTCGTCTCGTCCTTGATCTTCTGTTCGGTCTCGGCTGAGCCGTCCCAGTGGCAGAGCAGGAACTTGCCCGTTCCGATCTTGGACTTGAACTCCTCCCAATCGTCGCACTTCTCCACATTGGCCGCCCTGAAGTCGAAAGCCTTCTGATAGATTGTCTTCTGGATGTCATCCAGCAGGGCGGCTATCGACTTGTCCAGGCCTTCAAGAGCTACAGTCTGCTTTTCAAGAGTGTCGCGCCTGTGCACCTCAACCGTGCCGTTCTCAAGGTCGCGCGGTCCCATCGCAAGACGCACCGGAACTCCCTTGAGCTCCCATTCCGCGAACTTGAATCCCGGACGCAGAGTGTCGCGGTCATCGATCTTGACGGTGTGTCCCTCTGCCTCAAGGGCCTTCTTGAGCTGAGACATCTTCTCGAGAATCCGGGCGTGTTCATCGTCCGTCTTGAAGATCGGCACCATAACCACCTGGATCGGAGCGAGCGCAGGAGGCAGGACGAGTCCGTTGTCGTCGCCGTGAGCCATCACGAGAGCGCCCATAAGTCTTGTGGAAACGCCCCAGGAAGTGGCCCAGACGTACTGCTGCAGGCCTTCCTTGTCCGTGTACTTCACATCGAACGACTTGGCGAAATTCTGACCGAGGAAATGCGAGGTGCCGGCCTGCAGGGCCTTTCCGTCCTGCATCATCGCCTCGATGGTCAGGGTGTCGAGAGCGCCCGCAAACCTCTCGTTAGGGCTCTTGTGGCCCACGATGACAGGCAGGGCGAGGTACTCTCTTGCGAACTTGGCGTACACACCGACCATTCTCTGAGCCTCTTCCTGGGCCTCCTGGGCCGTGGCGTGGGCCGTGTGGCCCTCCTGCCAGAGGAACTCGGCGGTACGGAGGAAGAGCCTCGTGCGCATCTCCCAGCGGACCACGTTCGCCCACTGGTTGCACATTATAGGCAGGTCTCTCCAGGAAGTGATCCAGTTCTTGTAAGTACTCCAGATGATGGTCTCGGACGTAGGCCTGACGATCAGTTCCTCCTCCAGTTTGGCGGACGGGTCCACGACGACGCCGTTGCCGTCAGGATCGTTCATAAGCCTGTGGTGGGTCACCACGGCGCATTCCTTGGCGAAACCGGCCACGTGCTCGGCCTCCCTGCTGAAGAATGACTTCGGGATGAAAAGAGGGAAATAGGCGTTCACCGCGCCGGTCTCCTTGAACATGTCGTCAAGGGCACGCTGCATCTTCTCCCAGATGGCATAGCCATAAGGCTTGATGACCATACAGCCCCTCACAGGAGATTGTTCCGCGAGATCCGCCTTCACCACAAGATCGTTGTACCACTGAGAGTAATTCTCAGACCTTTTTGTCACTTCCTTTGCCATATATCTTTGCTGTTTTTGACAATTATTCTTAATATTGTGCAAGATTCCCGCGGGTACGGATTTTGTTCTCAGAACGTCGCACCGCGACCGCACCGGCGGAAACGGATGCGAAGTTACGAATTTATTGTCAAATATAGGAGATTCAGAAATGAAAACACGCACAATCATCTTTATCTCGGCGCTTCTGGCACTGACTTCGTGCGGAACTGCGTCGCAGTATGCCCAAAATGCTTCCAGGCAGAAGTATCAGGACGGAATCTACTATAGCTCAAGGTCCGGCGCCAAGGAGCAGGCGACCGTTCAGGAAAGCACCGCAAGCGAAGAAGAGACGGACCTTCTGGTGAAGAAGACCAAGGAATCACCAATCTTCATGAAGAGCGGAGAGAAAGTGGACACTCTCTTCATACCCGACAACAAAGTGGCAAAGATCGATTTCAGCGAAAGCGGGAACACCACATCAGTCTATCTCTATGACAGCGGATGGGACACCTGGGCCGCATACCAGCCTTGGTACGCTTCATCCTGGTACCGCTGGAACCGTCCTTTCTACAGTTCCATCTACTGGGGAGCGAACCCGTGGTACTACGGAGGATGGTACGATCCGTGGTACTACGGCTATTCGTGGGGCTGGAGCGGCTGGCACAGCCCGTGGTACTGGAGCGGGTGGTATGACCCGTGGTACTACAGCGGATGGTATGGAGGCTGGTACGGCGGATGGTACGATCCGTGGTACTACGGCGGATGGGGCTACGCTCCGCATCATCACCGCATCGACCGCGATGTCTTCGGTCCGGGAACCGGCAGAGCCTACACTCCGCGTCTTTCCACAACAGGTTCGGGTACCGGAAACAGAAGCGGTCTCGGCACTACATCCAGATCAGCGGCCGGCAGTTCTGTACGTTCTTCCGGGGCCAGGACAGGAGGCAGCGTTTCCACAAGGACTTCGGGCGACCGTTCATCCTCAGCGATAAGGACATCCGGCACCGGCGGCACAAGGACCGGAGCCAACCCTGTGGTAAGGACTTCTTCAGAGAGAGCGGTTTCCGGCAGATCCACATCCGGCAGGGCATCTTCATACAGGTCATCCGGCATTTCAGGACAGTCATCGTCCAGCGGCAGTTCTTATTCCGGCGGCGGAAGCGGTTCCGGGACTTCGTCATCGTCTGCATCCTACGCAAGGCAGTCCAGCGCCAGAAGTTCCTCCGGCTCAGGCAGTTATTCGTCGGGCAGCACAGGCAGCTCTTCGGGAAGCTACCGATCATCCGGTTCGTCATCATCATCTTCCTACCGCTCGTCGGGCAGCTATTCGTCCGGCAGTTCCAGCAGAAGCTCAAGCAGTTCCAGCAGGAGTTCCGGCAGCTACTCCTCCAGCAGTTCAAGCAGAAGCTCTTCAGGCGGAGGATTCTCCGGAGGCGGTTCTTCCAGAAGCTCCGGCGGCGGCGCAAGAGGCGGCAGCGGAGGCAGAAGGTAGAACAGTTTCAAGGAAACGGGACGCATTATTTCAAAACGGCTTCTTAATTTCAGACAGAAACAGAAATGAAAAAGGCAATGATCACTGCGCTGATGTCACTCACGGTTGTGACCGCAGGGGCGCAGACAATGTACGACGGGCTGACATTCAGCCAGAACGACTATTACGGCACGGCAAGGTCAATAGGCATGGGCAATGCGATGACAGCCGTCGGAGGTGACCTCGGTTCGGTTGGCATCAATCCTGCCGGTTCGGCCGTTGCAGGATATTCACAGTTCACCATCACCCCGAACCTTACGATCAGTTCGATGAATTCATCGTACTCCGCCACCAACAGCGGAGTCTATGTCAACGGACAGAACACGAACCTTACCAGGTTCTCGATACCGAATTTCGGACTGATGGTCAACTGGGACACTGGAAGCAGGAGCGGATTGACAGCCATCACCTACGGCATCGTGTTCAACGGGACGAACAACTTCACCGGGCACGTCATGGGCGGCGGGACGAACAGCTCGAGCAGCTACCTCGGCGCGCTGGCCTCCGCGGCCACAGGCTACGACATCGACTACCTGAACGGTTACCAGGACGAGACCGGCGGCAGCATTGACCAGTGGGACTATGCGTACTACAACCCTGACAGCCGCGGCTATTACGCACCGTGGAACGTCATAGCGAACGCCCAGGCCGGATCCATATCCAATTTCGGAAGCACTGCGGAGCCGGACTATTACTGGCGTTACATCGGAGCCACGGAGGCATACACCGACACGGGGATGGACGATGAGGCCGGCAACTACATCTACAAGATCTACATTCCCGGGACCCTCAACCAGTCCTACGGACGCAAAGTCACCGGAAGCAAGTACGATGCGATCGCGAACGTCGGCCTGAACTTCGGAGACACATTCTACCTCGGAGGCAACCTCGGTCTTACATCTCTCAGATACGACACTTCAGAGTACATCAAGGAAGCTGCGGAAGACCCGTCCGACTTTCCTCTCGACTTCGAAAACAATGGCAAGACCTACTTCGACAACTACCGCGGACGCTATTCCTACTCTGCGACAGGATCGGGCATCTACGGCAAGATCGGATTCATCTGGAAGCCTGTGGACGGACTGAGAGTCGGAGGCGCGTTCCAGACACCGACAACGATGGAGATCACCGAGCGCTGGCTCCACGTCGCTGACATCACCTACACCTCCGGAAAGACCGACGAAGCCAAGTCTCCGGAAGGGGAATACACCTACAGGCTCCGCACTCCGTACAGGGTCAACGCCGGACTGGCCTTCACTTTCGCAGGAATGGCAATGGTCAGCGCCGACTACGAGATGACGGACTACAGCAAGATGAAGTTCCTGGACAAGAACACCTGGGAGACAACTTTCGATGACCTCAACCAGGACATCGCGGACTGCATGGGGATTTCACACACGGTGAGAATCGGCGCGGAATTCAAACCGATGCCGGAGATTGCCGTAAGGGCAGGCTACAACTTCACCGTGACCCCTGAATATTCCTACTTCGCCGACAGGAAAAGCACCACCAACGACAAGGTCCACTCCTACTCAGTCGGACTCGGCTACTCCTCCGAAGGGTCGTTCTTCGCCGACATAGCGGCGAGACTGACCACACTGGCGGATGAATATATCTACCTCTATGACGACTATCTCGACGAGGTGGCGTCACCTGTGATGCTGAACAAGAGACAGCGCTTCAACATCACCGCCACTTTCGGCTGGAGATTCTAGGAAAGACCGGGATTCAGATTTTTCAGATAGGAAATCGAATCGGGACCTTCGTTGAACAGAAGGTCCATTATGGAAAGATTCGGGACGAAACCGTACTTCCGGGCGAAGACCTGGAAATACGGTTTTTCCAGATTCAGATCTCTGAGTATCGTGTCCGGTCGTTTCGGATGGATGATTTCACGGTAATCCAGTCCGTAGCGTCCAGTGTCAAGAGGCACCTCACGGGAACGGACGGGGACATATTCATCGGTCAGACGGATGTCGGCGGCAATACCGATCTTCTCCAGGAAGAACCTGATCATCCTGAGGTCAAGGTCGAAGAGAGTCTCCGGCTTCGAATCCAGGATAGAAAAGAGACCGTCGCGGTAATATTCAAAAAAAGCCGAGGATTCGTAGGCGGAGGATATCGCCCTCTCGGTACGGATGACCCACGGGGTGGAATAATCTACCCGGACCTCGGTTATCGGAATGCGCTCCCCTCCCTCGTGCACAATCGGGAAATTCAGGCTCTGCGGACCGTCGGCCGCATAGAACCGGAAGCGGTTCCGCCAGGACTGCTTCTGATAGTGTTCGCAGGCTTCTATCCACACGACAGAAGGCTCCACCCTGTCAGGAGACAGGACGAAGTCCTTTGCCATCAATGCGAAATAGCTGACAGGCGGACACCAGGCTATGCTGCAGAGCACGGCCTACTCAAGCGCTCCTTTCTCGTGGGAGTCGTTGGCCTTGATGATGCCGCGCTTGGAATTCTTGATGAAATTGAGGATGATGTCGCGCTCTTCGCTCGGAGGGAATCCGGCCTCCACCTTGGCACAACCGTCGGAAATGTTGTAGCCTGAGAAGTAGATAGTGTCGTAGATGTCCTTGATGTTGCGGATGGTGTCATTGGAGAAACCGCGACGGCGCAGTCCGACGATGTTCACGCCGGCATAGCAGATAGGGTCGCGCCCGCAGAGGACATAAGGTGGAATGTCCTTGTTGATCTTCGACATACCGCCGACCATCGCGTGGCAGCCGATTCTTGAGAACTGGTGAGCCTTCGCTCCGCCGCCGACTATGGCCCAGTCGTCGACCACAGTCTCACCGGCGATGCCGACATAGCTGACAAGTATGCAATGATTGCCGACAACACAGTCGTGCGCAACGTGCACATAAGACATTATCAAGGTGTTGCTGCCGATCTTGGTGACAAGCTTTCCGCTGGCCTTCGTGCCACGGTTGATGGTCACGCACTCGCGGATGGTAACGTTGTCACCGATCTCCACATAGGTAACCTCTCCCTCATACTTCAGGTCCTGAGGGATGGCGCCGACAACGGCCCCCGGGAAGACCTGACAGTTGCTGCCCATCTTAACATACGGATAAATCACGGCATGCGGGTGGATCTTGCAACCGTCTCCAATCTCGACGTCCTCGTCGATGAAAGCGTACGGTCCGATTTCAATGTTGTCGCCCAGCTTTGCCTTAGGGCTTACGGAAGCCAATGGTGAAATTGTGTTCATATCGTTTCTTCTATGTCCGGGAATCAATATCCCAGTTTCCTTCTGATTTCAGCCGCGGCCCTCGTGTTAAGAGCGTGGCCCGGCTTGAACGCCGTAACTTTTGCGTTGAGAATACCGCCTGCAAGCCTCAGGTCGCCGATCAGGTCAAGCAGCTTGTGCCGTCCGCACTCGTTCGGGAAATGAAGCTGGAGATTGTTGAGGTAACCGTTGTCGCTGATGGCAAGTTTCGGCACGTTGAACAGGGCCGAAAGCCTGTCGATCTGCTCCTGCGTGACCGGATGCTCGACGATGACGATCGCGTTCTCGACATCGCCTCCCTTGACCAGGTTGTTCTGGAAAAGATACTCGATCTCGTGGAAGAACACGAAGGTGCGGCAAGGCGCGATCTGGGCGGCATAATCGGTGTCTCCGTCCCAATGCGCAGTCTGAACTCCAAGCACCCTTGAGCCGAAATCGACAGTCAGGTCGACCGAAGGGGTCTGCGAAGGAGTTATTCTGATGAAGGCTCCGGACTTCTCGTCACGGACCTCGATTTCTTCAGGGATTTCAATGTACTTGCGGTCAGCATCCTGTTCCTTCAGCCCGTCGCGGGCGATGGCCTCGGCATAGAGTCTGGCGCTGCCGTCAAGGATAGGCACTTCGACATTGTCGATCTCCACCCGAGCGTTGTCGATGCCGAGTCCGGCAAAAGCGGACATCAGATGCTCGATGGTCGACACGGAAACTCCGCCTTCGGAGACTGTAGTGCTGCGTGCGGTTGAAGAAACGTTCTCCGCAAGAGCCTCGACGAACGCATTGTCGCCGATATCGGTTCTCAGGAACACAATTCCTGTCCCGGCGGGAGCCGGTCTGAGAATCATACGGGACACTTTCCCGGTATGGAGCCCTTTGCCCCGGAATTCATATTCACCGGCAAGGGTGTGCTGCTTGTTTGAAATCATACTTTATCTTTTGCAGGCCGCCGGCTGAAGCACGGCGCGGCGGTGGGGGCCGCAACGAGCCTTAGGCCACAATTAATTGCAGTCTGCAAAGATAGCAACGATTTTCGAATATTCAAGGATTACCCGCCGAATAGTTGCCATTGGCTACTATTCTTCGCCCTGACGCTTGAAGACGGCGTAACTGCGGAGGTAGTTCTTGAGCGGAATCGCAGGTGAACCGAGCAGCTTCTCGCCAGGTTTGCGGACATTGCCGATGACTCCGGCCTGAGCGCCGACGATGGTGTTGTCAGCGATGTTGAGATGGCCAGCGATGCCCACCTGACCGGCAATTATGCAGTTCTTGCCGATCTTGGTCGAGCCTGCTATGCCGCACTGGGCCGCCATAACCGTGTTGTCGCCGATCTGGACATTGTGGGCGATCTGGCAGAGGTTGTCTATCTTCACTCCGTTGCCGATGATGGTTGACTCCATCTCGGACTTGTCGATGGTCGTGCAGGCACCGATCTCGACATTGTCTCCTATTATGACATTGCCCAAATGCTCTATCTTCTCCCAGGTTCCGTCGGAAAGAGGAGCGTTGCCGAAACCGTCGGCTCCGATGACTGCGTTGGAGTGGATGATCACATTGTTCCCGATGACCATTCCCGGGTAGATTACGACTCCGGGATAGATGATGCAGTGCGAGCCGATCACGGTGTTGTCGCCGATGTAGACATTCTCGTAGATCTTGGTGTAGTCGCCGACCTTCGCGTGGTGGCCGACGTAGGAGTGGCTGCCGAGATAGACTTTCTTTCCGAAACGGGTCGTGAGGAACCACGACGAACGGATTCCGCGATGCCTCTTGTCCGTGCGCTTCTGCGTGGCGACGTGCTTGAGAAGGTCGGCCAGCGACTTGTAGGCGTCGTCAACCCTGACCATGGTGCAGGAGACGGCCTCCTTCGGCTTGAAGTCCTTGTTCACGAGCAGAATGCTCGCCTTGCAGGTGTAAACGTACTTCTCGTACTTCGGATTGGCGAAAAAACACAGCTGACCGGGCTTGCCGTGTTCAATCTTGGCGAACGATGTTACCTTTGCGAGGGGGTCGCCGTCAACGGTTCCCTTCAGCACTTGGGCCAATTGCTTTGCAGTGAATTCCATCATATCTAGTTTTTACCGGACCGGAGTCCTTGCCTGTTTGTCTCCACCGTCTGCCGGCGAGAAATGGTCTGCAAAGAAAGCAATTTATTTTCATATTTGCCAAATTATCCTTATCTTTGCATCGTTGTGAGAGATAGGGGACGAAAGCGTCCCCTATCTTTTGTTTTGACGGACACGGGGAAACATTTGACGATCACCCGATTAAGTAACGACGGACATCTGTCCGGGCAGGAGACAATGGAAAAGAAACAGATTATGCAAGCGGTTGAAGGAGCCGTGGCCGCAAGAGGCTGCTTCATCGTGGATGTGACGGTGAGCGGAGACAACGACATCGAACTCATCATCGAAAAGGACTGCGGCGATGTGGAACTTGAAGACTGCGAAAGGGTCAACGACGCTTTTCTCGAAGCCTTCGACAAGGATGCCGAGGACTATTCGCTGACCGTTTCCTCAGCCGGTCTCGACCGCCCGTTCAAGGTTCTCAGGCAGTACACCAAAGCCATCGGTTCGCAGGTGGAGGTGCTTCTCAAGGGAGGCAGGAAACTCGTGGGGGTGCTGACGGCCGCCGATGATGAAGGAATATGCCTGCGCCATTCACAAAAGGAGACCGTGGAAGGCCGCAAGAGGAAAGAGCTGGTGGAGAGGGAGGAAAGGCTTACGGCCGGAGAGATCAACTCCGTTGCGCCGCACATAGTGTTCAAGAAATAAAGAATATTGAAAACAAAAGAATAAGAAATGGAAAAGAAAGAAGAGATTACCCTGATTGATGCCTTCAAGGACTTCAAGGAAGAGAAGAATATCGACAGGCCAGTGATGATGGGTGTGCTCAAGGACGTGTTCCTCACCCAGATTGCCAAGACCTACGGTTCTGCGGACAACTTCGACGTGATCATCAACGTGGACAAGGGAGACTGCGAAATCTATCAGAACTTCGACGTCGTGGAAGAAGTCGAGAATCCCAACACACAGATCACGATCGACCAGATCAAGGCCGAGACAGGCGATGACGACTACGAGATCGGCGACGTCTACACTAAAAGGCTGTCCCTTTCTTCATTCGGCCGCAGAGGCATCCTCAACATCAGACAGAACCTCCAGGGCAGGATTATGGACATCGACAAGGCGAACGTGTTCAAGGCATATTCCGACAAGGTGGGAGAGATCTTCACCGGAGAAATCTACCAGACCTGGTCAAAGGAGGTGATCATTCTTGACGATGACAACAACGAGCTGCATCTTCCGAAGACTGAGCAGATCCCAGGAGAGCGCTTCAAGAAGGGCGACACCATCCGCGCAATCATCAAGAGCGTGGAGATGAAGAACAACACCACTCCTTTCATCACGCTTTCAAGAGTCACCAACGAGTTCCTCGAGAAGCTCTTCGAGCACGAGGTTCCTGAAATATTCGACGGTCTGATCACCATCAAGAAGGTCGTCCGCGTTCCCGGCGAGCGCGCAAAGGTTGCGGTTGAATCCTACGATGAGCGCATCGATCCGATCGGAGCCTGCATCGGCGTGAAGGGTTCAAGGATAATGGGAATCGTCCGCGAGCTCCGCAACGAGAACATCGACGTGCTCCAGTGGACGAACAACACGCAGCTGCTCATCCAGAGGGCACTGAACCCTGCAAGGGTGTCATCGATAGACCTCGGGACTTCCGACGATGACAAGATAAAGGTCTATATGCAGCCGGACGAGGTGAAGAAGGGCATCGGACGCGGCGGATGCAACATCAAGCTGGCCGGAATGCTCGTGGGCAGGGAAATCGAAGTCTGGAGAGAGCTTCCTAAGGATGAAGCCCAGGAGGAAGAGGACGTGCTGCTCAGCGAGTTCAGCAACGAAATCGACCAGTGGGTGATCGACCGTCTGGAATCGATCGGCTGCGACACGGCCAAGAGCGTGCTCGCATTCACGCCTGAAGACATCGCCAAGAGGGCTGACCTCGAGGACGAGACCGTCGCTGACGTGTTCAGGATTCTCAAGGCGGAATTTGAAGACTAGGTAATAATTTAAAGGGGTTGAATATGGCAGAAATCAGACTGAACAAACTTATAAAAAAATACAACGTCGGCTTGAAGAACCTTGTTGAGTTCCTGGCCAGCAAGGGGGTGGAGATCGAAGCCGATCCGAACGCCAAGATTTCGGACGAATATCTTCCGGCCATCGAAAAGCAGTTCGCCAAGGACCTGGAACTCAAGGCGGCTTCGGAGAAGATAGACATCAAGCTGAACGAAATTCTTGAAAAGGCCGCGAAGAAGCAGCAGGGAGACTCCCGGTCGGACGACTTCGATGAGCCTGAAAGGGAGACCGTTATCAAGACCGGCATCATCACTCCGGTCGAGCTTAAGCAGACTGCGGAGCCGGCCCAGGCTTCCGCACCGGCACCTGCACCCGTTCCGGAACCGGAGCCCGTACATGAACCGGAAGCCGTTCCTGCACAGGAGACGGTCCCTGCAGCCGAACCGGCCAGGACCGAGGCTGTTCCTCAGTCTCAGCCGGAAGCGGAACCTGTCAAGGAACCGGCGGCAGAGCCTGAACTGGAAAAGACAGCCGAGCCTGAACCGGAGCCTGCAAAGGCCCCCGTGCCTGAAACCGAGCCTCAGCCGAAGGACGAGAATCCGGCAGCCGTCAGGACTGCCGCCCCTGCCACGACCCCTGCAGGGGGAAATGTCCAGCAGAATGGCCAGAGACCTTTGAGCAAGCACGAGAAAAAACTGGCGGCTGCGGCAAGACAGAAGGATGAGCAGGCCGCCAGACAGAAGGAAGAGCAGCCGGCCGCGCAGCAGAACGACGGAAAACCGACGGATGCTGAACAGGGCATAGGGCTGAAGGTCCTCGGAAAGATAGACCTGTCCCAGTTCGACAAGAAGAAGGAAGGAAAGAAGCGCGAAAGAATCGCCAAGGGCAGCCAGAAGGTCGATGTGGCCAAAGAGGGCAAGCAGGCGGACAACAACTCCCGCAAGGACAAGCGCGACGGCGGCAGGAAAGATGCCGCCCGCCAGGGCCAGGAACAGGGAAAGGGAGGAAAGAAGCGCAACCGCGGAGCGGACCGCTTCAAGCCGGCGATGACCGAGGAGGAGCAGGAGGCGATGCAGAAGGAAATCCAGAAGCAGGTCAAGGAGACCTACGCCAGGATGAACGACAACAAGAAGAACAACTTCGGAGCCAAGTACAGAAAGGAGAAGAGGGAGATGGCCGCCGCCAAGACTCAGGAGGAGATGGCTCAGGAGATGGCGCAGAAGACCGTGCTCAAGGTAACCGAGTTCGTTACTGTCAACGACCTCGCCACCCTGATGAACGGCACTCCCGTCAACGAAGTCATCAAGGCCTGCATGGATCTCGGTCTTATGGTGTCCATCAACCAGAGGCTTGACGCCGAGGCGCTTGTGCTCGTCGCCGAGCAGTTCGGCTACAAGGTCGAGTTCGTCACTGCGGACCTGACTGAGGAGATAGCCGTGAACAACGGCCAGCCTGACAAGGAGGAGGATCTCGTGCCGAGACCGCCGGTCATCACGGTGATGGGCCACGTGGACCACGGCAAGACATCGCTGCTCGACTATATTCGTAAATCAAACGTCATCGCAGGAGAGGCCGGAGGCATCACGCAGCACATCGGAGCCTACAACGTGGAACTGCCCGGCGGCAGGAGGATAACCTTCCTCGACACCCCTGGACACGAGGCCTTCACTGCTATGCGAGCCAGAGGTGCGCAGCTCACCGACCTTGCCATCATCATCATCGCCGCCGACGATGCGGTGATGCCGCAGACAATCGAGGCCATCAACCACGCGCAGGCTGCAAATGTACCGATGGTGTTCGCCATCAACAAGATAGACAAGCCGGGCGCTATGCCTGAGAAGATCTATCAGCAGCTGGCTCAGATGAACATCCTCACGGAGGCGTGGGGCGGAAAGTACCAGAGCCAGGAAATCTCGGCCAAGAAGGGTCTCAACGTGGACAAGCTGCTTGAGAAAGTCCTTCTTGAGACAGACCTGCTCGACCTCAAGGCCAATCCGAACAAGAACGGCATCGGTGCGGTCATCGAGTCGTCGCTGGACAAGGGCCGCGGCTACCTCGCCACGGTGCTCGTGCAGGACGGCACTCTCAAGACCGGAGACATGGTGCTGAGCGGCAGCTACTACGGCCGCGTCAAGGCTATGTTCAACGAGCGCGGGCAGAAGGTCACGAAGGCCGGTCCTTCCACTCCTGTGTCCATCCTCGGTCTGAACGGTGCTCCGAGCGCGGGTGACAAGTTCAACGTGATGAACGATGAGAAGGAGGCCAAGGCCATCGCCAACAAGCGCGAGCAGCTGCTCAGAATCCAGGGCATCAAGACTCAGAAGCATATGACTCTCGAGGAGATCGGAAGGCGTATCGCCATAGGAAACTTCAAGGAACTGAATGTCATCGTCAAGGGTGACGTGGACGGTTCAGTGGAGGCTCTTTCCGACTCTCTCATCAAGCTTTCGACCGAGCAGGTGCGCGTCAACGTCATCCACAAGGCGGTCGGTGCGATTTCGGAGTCGGATGTCATCCTTGCGGAGGCTTCGGATGCGGTCATCATCGGTTTCCAGGTGCGTCCTTCCACGGATGCGAGGAAGTCGGCCGACGAGCAGGGCATCGAGATCAGGCTCTATTCAGTCATCTATGATGCCATCAATGATGTCAAGGACGGTATCGAGGGTTTGCTCGAGCCTATCAAAAAGGAGGAGATCACAGGTACTGCGGAGGTCAAGCAGACCTTCAAGATTTCCAAGGTGGGGACCATTGCCGGTTGTCTTGTCAGGGACGGCAAGATTTCCAAGAATGCGAAGTGCCGGCTTATCCGTGACGGTATCGTAGTCTATACCGGGGAGTTTGCTTCTTTGAAGAGGGGCAAGGATGATGCGAAGGATGTTTCCGCCGGTATGGAGTGCGGAATCGGCATCGACAAGTTCAATGATGTGAAGGCCGGGGATGTAATCGAGGCCTTCGTCATCACCGAGATCAAGCAGACGCTGGATTGATCTCCGGTAATATGATAGCAGAGGGCACCTCTAACCTGAATTTTGCACGTTACCAAAATTCAGAACAGACGCTGGATTGATCTCCGGTAATATGATAGCAGAGGGCACCTCTAACCTGAA
>CAVCDF010000040.1:0-8235 GCA_963600795.1 Anaerotignum sp.
GCTGTAGCCGCCGGCGATGGGGGAGAACCTCTTCTCGCCCACAAGGCAGTCGCCTCTCAGGGCAAGGATGTTCCGGATTCCCATGAAGCGGAAATCCTGGAGCTGGAACTCGATCTGCTCGGCGGTCAGGCCTCCGCAGATGAGGTGCGGGACGACGTTGACCTTGAACTCCGACTGGATGGCGCCGCAGACGGCGGTCTCGCTGACGCGCCTTCTGACAAGACGCTTCCTGAAACTGCCGTCAGGCTGCTCCTCATAGGCTACCTCGTCTCTGTGACATGTGACATTTATGTATTTGGGATTGAACTCGATGAACGGTCTTATCTCATTCAGAAGTTCATCTTTCGTGATGCCTTTGAGGGGCGGTACGATCTCAAGTGAAGGGTACTGCTTTCTGCTGTCCATTATCGTGTCTGCGATTTCTTTACTGTCAACGTTCAACTCATCTGTCCATCAAGGTCAGGGGCATAGCCGTGCGAATGAAACTACGGTCAGCACGTCTCCGTGGACCTTGAACCGCACATCGAAGCCTGCGAACGCCATCCCGTAGATTCTTTCAGAATCGTTCTGGGAGCGAGGCCTCGGATCCTGGGCGAGGACTCCCCGGAGCGCTTCCGCGTCGATCCCGTCAGGAACGGACGCTTCAAAAACCACTTCCAGAGGTTTCCATCCGTTCTCGTCCACAAAGCCCGCCGCGGCCTCGGGGTGGCTGTCCGTGTAGGTGACGTACGGCTTCACATCGTAAACCGGTGTCCCGTCCATCAGGTCGGCTCCAAGCACGTTGATGACAGGACCGTCCGGGCAGTCATATTCAATGGAGTCGATCCGCACGGAAGAGAGGCCTAATCTGTTGGGACGGAAAGGGGAGCGGCTGGCGAAGACCCCGACGCGGGTGTCGCCTCCCAGCCTCGGAGGGCGCACCGTGGCCTGGAAACGTTCTCCGTCCTCCGGCACGGCGGAGAAGCCCCACACGAGCCAGATGTAGTCGAAGCCTTCAAGCCCGCGCACAGCGTCAGGATTCCGGAACTTCGGCTCGAAGACGATTCTCCCTTTCAGTTCAGGAACGACTCCGGCCTGCCTCGGGACTCCGAATTTCGTTTCGAAAGGTGACCTGAAGACGGCTACCGGCTCAATGAACATAGACGACCTGGTCCCACTTGAGGGCATCCTCGTTCTGAGGCTTCCTCTCGTCGGCAGGATAGCCTACCGCGATAAGGCACAGAACGGAGTATTTTTCAGGAATATTCAGGATAGCCCTCACCTTGTCCTCGGCGCTGACTCCCGGCTCGGTGCTCTGGCGGCCTCTGATGTGGCACCAGCAGGATCCGAGTCCGAGATCCTCGGCCTGGTACTGCATTGAGACGGCTGCGATGGATCCGTCCTCGACCCACATCTCCTGCTCGGCAGGTTCGCCAAGCACGGCAATCACGACATCGGATCCGTCCACGAACTGTGATCCGGCAGGTCTGATTTCAGACAACTCTTTGATTTTAACCTTGTTGTCAGTGACCACGAAATGCCATTTCCTCTGTCCCATCGCAGACGGCGACATCAGGGCGGCCCTCAGGATGGTCTTGACATCCTCTTCGCTGACTTTCTTTCCGGTGTAAGAGCGGTGGCTTCTGCGCATCTGCGCAAGTTCTTTAAAGCTCTGCATTGTTAGTTGACTTTCTGCAAAAATACAACATTTATCCGAGTGTCAGCAAAGTTTTATAGCCCGTCTTGTCAGTCGCCGGTGTAGATGTTGTCGTCAAGGGAAAAATGTCTTGTGAACTTCACAGAAGCGGTCGAAGGCGTGCTGATGCTGACGAAGCCGACTCCGCCTTCGACATTGTCCGGGAAGGACACAGGCTCGGTGAAGGTCGCATCCCCGCCGGTATAGTCGTAGATGCTCAAAGCCTTGAGGTAGTTGTACTCGCCTTCGGAGATCCCCCAGACCCTTGCGTTGAAGGTGATGTCACTTTCCGCATACTGGTATGCATATCCTGTCGGCATCTGCACGAAATCAGGGTCAACGGAGAACACTATGGAGAATGAACCGTCTTTGAACAGTCTGTCGGAGAAGACGTTGTAGATGTTCTCCGAAGCACCGGTCAGGTCGACGTCTTCGGCAGGAGCTCCGTCCTGAAGAATCGGGTCATTGCCCTTATCGATCCTCAGACCGTCCGAACGGCGGTTGACCAGATGTCTTTCATCCTCACTGACCCAGTCCCAATCGCAATAAAGATCGTCTTTTCTCTCGTAGTCCGCGGTCAGCCGGTAGAAACTGTTCTCTCCTTTGATGTCCTGGCCCTGGATCTTTATCCTGTACACCTTGTCGCTGTAGTTGACGGCCGGGTTCTGCTGGCAGACTGTGTCGGCGATCGAGATGGCCGGAGCGTACGGTACGGTCACCTCGGAATATGCCTTGCAGGCTCCTCCGTTCGCCGTCGCCTCGATCCGCACTATGTCGCCCGGATGAAAATCTGCCTTGAATGTGAACCTTGTCTGACGCGCATAGCTCGGAGCCAGTCCGCCTACGGCCGCCGATCCTTCCTTGAAGAACGTCTGGTCCGGGCTGTTGTCCTGCACTCCGTCAGCGGCCTTTTCTCCGTTGATGAAGCATGTAACGCTGCCCGAACTGATGTTCTCGATCCTCACGTCTCTGCTGACCGCAAGATAGACAGCGTGAACCGTGTCTCCCACGCACATCTGCGCATTCATCTGAAGTTGAGCCTCAATGTCATCCCTATGGAATGTCACTTCCTTTTCGCAGGAGCAGGCAGCAAGCGTAAGTCCTGCAGCCAGGGAGGACATTATTAATATTCTCGTGATTTTCATTGCATTTTGCATTTGAAGCCGTGTAGGAAACAATGTCAGAAACTGTAGGTGTAGCCGAATGACGGAATTATCGGAAGAATCGTGAGCGACTTCAGCTTTTCCCTTCTCACATACAGGCCGGTGCCTGGATCGCTCTCTGAATTCGCACGGTAGAAGACGAAGTTCGGGTTCATCCTGTTGTAGGTATTGTAAAGGCCGAAATTCCAGACGCTTTCACCCCGTCTTTTCTTCACGTGGTAATTGACTCCGATGTTCAGCCTGTGGCTCGGAGGCAGCCTGTAGTTGTTCCTGTGCGGGGAGTAGTCCACCTGGATGAAAGTCCCGTCAGGCTGCTGCAGGGCAACCTCCCTTTCCGGAACTGTTGTCGTGCCTCCGGTGGCGAAAGTCCAGACGGCGCTGACGTCCCATTTGTCTCCCAGTTTCCGGTTGACGACGAGCGAGACGTTGTGGCGGCGGTCGTAGCGGTACGGATAGCGTTCTCCGTTGTTGATCAGGCCGTCGGTGAAGATCCTGTCGCTTTTGGCCAGAGTGTAGCCGAGCCATCCGGTCATCTTGCCCATCGTCTTCTGAATGAAGAATTCGACCCCGAAGGCTCTTCCTTCTCCCATCACGACATTGTCCTCCCAGGACTTGGAGCCGGCAAGGAATGAAACTCCGTCCTTGTACTCGAGTACGTTGTGCATATCCTTCCAGTAGCCTTCGACTGAGAATTCCCAGCCTTGCAGCCCGCTGTAGTACAGCCCCAGGGAGTATTGGTCGGCCGTGACGGGCTTGATGTATTTCGTGATCGGGACCCAGAGGTCGAGCGGCAGCGTGATTCTGGCCGATGACAGAAGGTGGACGTACTGCGACATCCTTGAATATGCCGCCTTGACGCTGACTCCCTTCCCGAGATCCGCTTTCGCCGAGACCCTCGGTTCCGGTGACCAGTAGGTCCTGCCGCTTGTGACGAACATCGAAAGGAGCAGTCCCGGGTTGAGTGTCAGCCATTTCCAGACGGAGAAGTCATCCTCGGCGTAGAGAGAGAACTCGTGTCCTTTCCTGTCGGGATTCTTGCCGTTGGTGTAAGTCGTGTCGGTCACGGTCTTCCCGCCGGTTTCCTCCTTCTCGACCGTCGTGGCAGTTTCCGGAACGAAGACGTGGTGGACATATTCACCGCCGAACTTGACAAGGTGCCTTGATGAAGGCGTGCAGTCGAAGTCGATCTTCGCGGTGAGGTCACGGATTCCCGAGCCGTAGTCGAATTTGTAGCTGTACGTTGTCTTCTTACCGTCGTAGGTGTCCCTGGACTTCGTCCTGTAGCCCATATTCATGTCGTAACCCGTCCAAGCCAGCGTGGTGTTCGAGAACAGCCTTCCGTTGAAGACGTGGTTCCATCTGAGCGCGGCGACCGTGTTGCCCCAGTTTATTTTTGTCTTGTCGTCCCAGGAACTCGAGGATCCGTAGGAAATGTTTTCGTCCTCCTTGTCCTTGTAGTAGAAGACATCCCGTCCGTGATAGACGTTGAGGAACAACCTGTCCGAATCGCTGAACCTGTGCGAAATCTTGGCGTTGAGGTCGTAGAAAAAGTAGTTGGCCGGCACCTTGCAGGCCCGTAGCAGACCGTCGAACAGAAAGGTGTGCATTCCTCTTGCGCTGATTGAGTAGGCTGTCTTACCCTTGAAGACCGGGCTTTCAAGATGGAACTTGTCGCTCAGCAGTCCGACTCCGACAGTTCCGTGCGTCTCCTGCAGGTTGCCGTCATTAGTCCTCACGTCGATTATGCTGGAGATTCTGCCGCCGTAGCGTGCAGGGAAGGAGCCTTTGTAGAGCGTCACCTTCTTGACGGCCTCCGGCTGGAAAATCGAGAACAGGCCGAGCATATGTTCGGCGTTGTACAGCGAGACTCCGTCCAGAAGCAGAAGGTTCTCGTCAGGGCCGCCGCCGCGCACGTATATTCCTGAAAAGCCTTCCGCTCCGCCCTGGACTCCGGGCATCAGCTGGATGGTCTTCAGCACATCGGATTCGCCGAATAGTGTGGGGGTGTTCCTGATCAGGTTCATCGGGATTTCAATGGCGCTCATCCTGGTCGCCGTTATTCCCGATTCCCTTTGAGCTGAGACCACAGCCTCGTTCAGCTTGAAGTCCGCTGCAAGTGCGACATTCACCGTTGTGTCGCGGACGAGGTCGAGGGTCACCGTCGTGTCGCGGTAGCCCACGTAGGAATATCTCAGCGTCACACCTTCGCCCTTTGGCAGGGTGAGGGTGTAGAATCCGTAACTGTTCGTGACCGCTCCTGCTTCACCGCTCAGGACAGCTGCCTCAATCAGTGTTTCACCAGTGGCCTTGTCCGTGATGTGGCCGCTCACCGTGACCGCCGGTCTGCGTGTCTGCGCCATCGTAGGCGGCACTGAGAGAAGCAACGCCGCGACCGTGAGCAAAGTCTTGAGGTTCATCATATGTTTTCTGTCTTTGGCCACCGCTTTCCGCGGTGACATCGCGAACATAATCCTTTTTTTCTGTCTTCCTTGCGTCAAGGCGGGGGTTTTTTCTTAAATTTGCGATTATGCGAAAAAAAAATCTTAAGATATTTTTTGTTTTTTTGTCTCTCGCCGCGCTGACCTTTTCACAGGGATGCCACAGAAAATCTGCCGGACCGCCTCCGGAGGCCGTTGAGGTCAAGGATTCAGTGCCGGCTATGGGCTTCTGGCCGGATTCCCTGCGTCTTGTCGAGGACGAGGTAAGGAACGGAGAGACTTTCACGGATCTGATGACCCGTCTCGGCCTTTCAATGACTGACGCCATGGAAGTCGCTTCCGCCTGCGATTCCGTCTTCGATGTACGGAAAGTGATCGCCGGGAATTCCCTCGAGGCCTATTACCTTCCGGATTCGGTGGCGATGGACTCCCTGCTTTATCTGGTCTATGTCCGCAACAGGGCCGACAGGGTGATATTCAAGACAACGGCTCCATTCAAGGTCTGGGAATGGTCGAAGCCTGTGGAAAGTTCGCGCGAGGCGGCAGACGTGACAATCACTTCCTCGCTCTGGAACGATATGCTTGCCGCCGGGAAGTCCCCGCAACTGATAGTGCCTCTGTCCGAGATCTACGCCTGGTCCGTGGATTTCTTCGGCCTGCAGGAAGGCGACCGTTTCAGGGTGCTTTACAACCAGCTGAAATGTGACGGGGAAGTGATGGCCGTCGACACAATCTACTATGCGGAGTTCATCCGGGACGGGAAGGTGATTCCGGCCATCCGCTTCGACCAGGGGGACAAAGGCAATCTTTACTGGAGCGAGAAGGGCGAGAGTCTGCGCAAGGCTTTCCTCAAGGCCCCGCTGAAGTTTTCGAGAATCAGTTCCGGCTTCTCCTACCATCGCAGGCATCCGGTGACCGGCAAGGTGAGGGCGCACACGGCCGTGGATTATGCTGCCCCGACCGGAACTCCGGTGATGTCCATCGGTGACGGCACGGTGATCAGCGCAGGCTGGTCGAACGGCGGCGGCAACACGGTCAAAATCAGACACAATTCCGTCTATACTACCGCCTATCTCCACCTTTCCCGTTACGGGAAGGGCATCAAGGCGGGATCGAGAGTACGCCAGGGCGACGTCATCGGCTATGTCGGGTCCACGGGCCTTTCTACAGGACCGCATCTGGATTTCAGAGTGTGGAAGAACGGCACACCTATCAATCCGCTCAAGATGGAGTCGCCACCTTCCGATCCGATCGGAAAGGAAAATCTTCCGGCGCTTGACTCGACCTTCAGGCATTACCGGAGCCTGATGGAGGAATATGAAAGAGCAGAACACGACAATGTACATTAAAAATATAACCAGTATGAAAAAGCATTTGATTTTTTGTTCCCTGTCGGTGGCGGCGGTCACGTTCGCCGGCTGCAGCGGCGGCGGTTCGAAGCAGACCTCCGCTCCTGCTATCGCCCGTGACGCGGCGATCGAACGGAAAGTTGACAGTGTGCTTGCCAAGATGGACCTCACCGCCAAAGTCGGTCAGATGGTGCAGCTTACCTCTTCCACCGTGACTTCCGCGGACAGCCGAACAATCGATCCGGAGAAACTCCAGAAAGTGAT
The DNA here is from genome assembly GCA_963600795.1 of Anaerotignum sp. Taxonomy (GTDB): domain Bacteria; phylum Bacteroidota; class Bacteroidia; order Bacteroidales; family UBA932; genus Cryptobacteroides. The sequence goes on from CAVCDF010000040.1 coordinate 6,890, forward strand.
AGGTGAACTGAAAGTAGGCTCGATCCTCAATGTCTTCTGGGACGAGGCGCAGAGCAGGGAGTTCACCGCCGAACTCGTCTCGCAGATTCAAAGCAAGTCGATGGAGGCGATCGGCATCCCTTGCATCTACGGCCTTGACATGATCCACGGCGCGACCTATCTCACCGACGGAACTTTTTTCCCGCAGGAGATCAACCTCGCGGCCACCTTCAACCGTGAATATGCCAGCGCAATGGGCGAGGCTATGGCCTACGAGACACGCGCGGCGATGGTTCCGTGGGTGTTCTCGCCGGTAATGGATCTCGGCCGCAACCCTGTCTGGCCGAGAATGTGGGAAAGTTTCGGCGAGGACGCCTTTCTCAATGCCGAGATGGCAGTGGCCGAGACCAGGGCTCTTCAGGGCGATGACCCGAACAACATCGACGACAAGCACGTCGCCGTCAGTCTGAAGCACTTCCTGGGCTACGGCGTTCCTGTGTCCGGAAAGGACAGAACCCCTGCCATCATCGCTGAGAACGACTTGAGGGAGAAGTACTTCCGTCCGTTCAAGGACTGCATCGAGGCCGGCGCTCTGACAATTATGGTCAATTCGGCTTCAATCAACGGCGTGCCTACGCACGCCAACGCAGAACTCCTGACCGGCTGGGTCAAGGAGGGTCTTGACTGGGACGGAGTGATCGTGACCGACTGGGCGGACATCAATAACCTCTACGAGAGGGATCACGTGGCAAAGGACCGCAAGGAGGCGCTTGCGATGGGCGTCAACGCCGGCATCGATATGATTATGGATCCTTACGATCCGCAGTGCTGCATCGACCTCAAGGAGGATGTCGAGTCCGGACTTATCCCGATGTCGAGAATCGATGACGCCGTGCGCAGGATTCTCCGTCTGAAGTTCCGCCTCGGCCTGTTCGACAATCCAGTCTGGGATGTCAGCGGCTATGACAGGTTCGCCTGCAAGGAGTTCGTGGACGCGGCCTATGCTGCGGCAGTCGAGTCGGAAGTTCTGCTCAAGAACGAGGGCGGCATCCTCCCTCTCGAATATGGGACGAAGATTCTGGTGACAGGTCCTAACGGAAATTCGATGAGGGCTTTGAACGGTGGCTGGTCCTACACCTGGCAGGGCGATGCCGACAGGTTCGCCGCGGACTGCAACACAATCTATGAGGCCCTTGCCGGAAAGTTCGGGGAGAGTAACGTGACCTTCGAGCCGGGCGTCGTCTATGACGAGAGCGACCGCTGGGCTTCCGGTGCCTGGCAGAAGGAGTTTACGGACGGCATCTCCACAGCCTTGGCCGCCGCTTCCAGGGCTGATGTCATCGTTGCCTGCGTCGGGGAGAACAGTT
>CAVCDF010000041.1:0-16574 GCA_963600795.1 Anaerotignum sp.
TTGAGCCTTGCGCTCTCCTTCATCGATTCATCCCTGGACTCCTGCACGGCCTTCCCGAACTCCGCGAACTTCTCCTGCACGGGCTTCAGCAGTTCGGTGATGGACTCCGCGCTCTGACGCCTGAATTCCGCGCTGTTGTCTGCGGACAGGGCCTTGAAGGTGTCTTTCAGGTTCTCGAGGTCTCTCCCGTGCTGCGCCTCGAACTCCTTCCTCGCTTCCAGCCTGCTTTCAAGTGCGGCTTTCTCTCCTGTCAGAACCGTAATCCGGTTCTGGAGTTCATCTTCCGCGTCTTCATATTCCTTGACAATCCTGCTGCGCTCCGCCGCGCCGTTCCGGATGACCGCCATAAGAGCGACAACGGCGGCCACCGCGACCGCCGATACTGTTATGACTATGATGCTGAGGTCCATTCCGCCGGTCTATCTGAAGAATTTGTCTATGTCCTTGACCGCAGTCGGAAGGGCGAAGACCACGACCCTGTCGTAAGGCTCGATCCGGGTGCTTCCAACCGCGATGAAAGATTCGCTGCCTCTGATCAGGCCTCCGATAACCGCATCTTTCGGAAACGGTATTTCCTTGAGCATACCTTTGGTGATGCCGCTTCCCGGAGGCACTGTGTACTCGAGGACTTCCGCGTCCGTACCGCTCATATACTTCACAAGCCGCGCCTTTCCGCTTAGGGTGAACTTGAAGAGCCGGCCGGCGGTGATCAGTTTCTTGTTGATGACCGAGTCCACGCCCATCTCTTCCGCAAGGTGGATGTACTCGATGTTCTCCACTTCGGCCACCGTCTTTTCGACTCCGAATCTTTTGGCGACCACGCAGGCGAGCACGTTGGCCTCGTCGTTACCCGTCAGGGCGAGGAATGCGTCATACTCTCTGATGCCTTCCTCCTGGAGCAGGTCCGAGTTCCTTCCGTCTCCGAGAACAACGACGACGTTGTCGGGAAGCTTTTCGGAAAGTTCCATTCCCCGTTCCTTGTCCTTCTCCAGAATCTTGACTATGCTGATCTTGTGGCTGAGCTGTTCCGCGACGAGTCCGCCGATATCGGAGCCTCCGAGAATCATAACCTTGTCGATTTCGACGTTGTTTTTCCCCAGGAACTTCTTGATGAACTCCATTCCTTCGCGCGTCGCTATGATGAACACCAGGTCGTTGAACTGGAACTTGGTGTCGAACTTCGGCATCACGGTCTTTCCGTTTCTGCTGATGGCTATGACGCGGAACATCAGTTCGTCCCTTGTCGCGATCGCGGCGAACTCTGCAAGCTTCATGTCCAGCAGAGGCGACTCCTCGTCCAGCTTGAACGCCTCCACCTGCAGTTTCCCCCTTGCGAAGTCCATCGACTCGGTCGAGGACGTGTGCTTCAGCAGCGAAAAGATCTCGTCCGCCGCCAGCTTTTCCGGGTAGAACATCAGCTCCAGTCCCATCTGCTTGAACAGCAGCTTGTTCTCCGCTGAGAGAAAATCGTTGTCGTCTATTCTTGCAGTGACCTTTTTGGCTCCGAGGTTCTTCGCCAGCAGCGCGCTCACGATGTTGACGTCCTGAGGCACCGACGGCACTACGGAGATGAACAGGTCGGCATCCTGCACTCCCGCCTCCCTCATCGGCTTGAGAGCGGACGGAGCCCCTTTTATGGTTACCACGTCAGCGATCGAACCGATCTTGGCCAATCTCTGCTGGTTGTCGTCTATGACTGTGATGTCATTGGCCTCGAGGCTCAGCATCTTGGCAAGATGCGAGCCGACTTCACCGGCACCCTGAATAACGATTTTCATTGGCGTAAGCGCTTGAATTGTCAACTGAATTTCCTTAAGTACTCAAATATCCCCTTCCCTTTCGTCATCGCCAGGAGAACGATCCATTCCGGGAAAAGCTTCGGTACCGCAATCCTCCTGTGCGTGGAAGCATATTCTTGGATGTCACGCAGTTCCGGCTTCTTCCCGAGTTCCCTGAACTCCCGGTGGGCATCCTTCACGGCCTTGAACTTTTCCTTGTGCCCGGTCAGAAGATAGACCAGGGCGGAGCAGCCGTCGAGGCATTGTCTTATGAATATGGTCGCGGTGGCCCTTGAGCAGGCTCTTTCCGCCGCCTTGTCCGGAGTCAGTTCCCTTATGGCCTGCAATGAATATGTCCGTGCAAGATTGTTCTGCAGCATCAGCAGGTTGTTGCGGTAGTTCAGTTTCAGCTTCCACGGCGAGTCGTTGGGCAACGTGCCGCCCCCGAGATGCCAGACTACGGATTCCGGCACGACGCAGACGCTCCTGCCTTCGAGATGGAACCTCCAGCAGAGGTCTATCTCCTCCATATGGGCGAAGAAGCGGTCGTCAAGACCTCCTGTCCGCTCGAAATCCTCCTTGCGCACAAGGAGGCAGGCTCCTGTCGCCCAGAAGACTTCGGCAGGGGAATCGTACTGCCCCTCGTCTTTCTCGACACGTTTCATAACCCTTCCGCGGCAGAACGGATAACCGAAGCGGTCCAGCATTCCGCCGGCCGCCCCGGCATATTCAAACCTGTCCTTTTCGAACCACGAATGGAGTTTCGGGGCGCAGGCGGCGCAGTCCGGGTGCGAGTCCATCCACGCCACGAGAGGCTCAAGCCAGCCTTCTTTGACTTCGATGTCTGAATTGATCAGCACGAAATACTCCAGATCGGCCGCTTCCGGCAGTTCGCAGACGGCCTTGAAGGCCCTGTTGTAGCCGCCGGTGAACCCGTAGTTGTTTTTGAGGCGGATCTGCCTTACGGACGGGAATTTCTCGGAGAGCATCTCCATCGAACCGTCCGTCGAGGCGCTGTCGGCCACTATGATCTCCGCTCCGCCGGAAGCCGAAGCAAGCAGGGCAGGGAGGAACTGCTCAAGATATTCCTTGGTGTTCCAGTTCAGTATGACGACAGCCGTGCGCATCGCCTATTCCTCCTCGCAGCAGCCGCCCTTGTGGCAGCACTCGCCGTCCTTCTTCCCCTCGCCGTGGCAGCATTCGCCGTCCTTCTTGCCTTCACCGTGGCAGCATTCGCCGTCCTTCTTCCCCTTCTTGTGGCAGCAGTGACCTTCTTCCTGAGGGAGATATTCGCCGTGGAGTCCTTCATTGAGCTCCTTTTCGGTAGCCTCCCTGACTTCCACCACCTTGCCGGTGAAATTGAGAACCTTTCCAGCCATAGGATGGTTGAAATCCATCGTGACGGTGTTCTCCTTCACCTCGTGCACGGTTCCCTGCACCACCTGGCCGGTGTTGCTGAGCATAGGAATCACCTGGCCGACGACCAGCAGTTCCTCGCAGACCCTGCCGTCGATCTCGAATGCGGACTTCGGAAGATCGAACAGCCTGCTCGGGTCGAAAGTGCCGTAGCCTTCTTCCGGGCTGAGGGTGAATGCGAATTCGTCATCAGGCTCCTTGCCTTCCAGTTCGCCCTCGAACTTCGGAAGAAGCATATGCGTTCCGTGGATGTACTCGAGAGGACGCTCCAGGGTCGCCTTGTCGGCAAGTTTTCCGTCCACAATCAGTTCGTAGGTCAGTTTGACCACCTTGTTCTTTTCTACTTTCATCAGTATGAGTTTGTTTAATGATTTGCTTTAAAGTTTCTCCGTACGTCAGGCGCTGAAGTCGACGTTTCCGAACGCTAAGGTAGGAATAAGTTTTGACTTGCAGAGCCTGCCGTCGTTGCCTGCGGCAAGAAGACTGTTCCAGAGCGTGATGAAATTGCCGGTTATCAGCATTCCGCGCACAGGATGGACGATCTTTCCGTCCCTGAACAGGAATCCTTCCACGCCGAACGAGAAGTCTCCTGTGGAAGAATTGCTGTTGCCTCCGTTGAATCCTGTGACCAGGATTCCGTCTCCGGCCAGTCGGAGGATTTCGTCCCTGCCGAAGTTTTTCCCGTCAATGAGTCCGGATTCCGTTCCGGCCGCAAGCGTAGGGGCGGTGCACGGCAGAATCACGGGCCTCGTGACGTCCTCCACAGTAGGCTTTACACCCATTTTGCGGGAGATGTAGGTGTTGATGAAATATTCCTTGACAACACCTTTCTCGATCACCGGAGCCTCCGCCGTGGCGACTCCCTCCGAGTCGAAGAGCCTTGAACCCGTCTCGCCGGCGCTGCACGGGCGGTCGACTATGTCCAGCCACTCCGGAAAGACCTTCTTGCCGAGAGTGTCCGTCAGGAAGGAATTCTTCTGCTGCAGCGAATATCCTCCCAGGGCGTTCAGCAGCGGAGTCACCAGCCTTGAAGAGCATTCGCTGTCCACCACCATCGTGTATTTCCCGCCGCTTGCCGGCACCGGCCCGATCTGGTCCGTCGCCCGCTTGTAGGCGGTTTCTCCGCAGCCGTCGATTGCAAGGTCCTTGAGCATCGGAGCCGCATCCCACCAGTACGCGCTGAACCTGTCGCCGTTGCCGTCCCGGACGGTGGCCTCGACCCCGTATTCGAAGGAAGTCTCGATGTGGCGGCATTTAAGCCCGTTCGAATCGATGACCAGAGTGTCGAAGATGTTGTCTGAATATTCACCCTCTTCTGAAATGAGACATTCGCCCTCGTGCTTCTTGAATATGGCTGCGTCCAGGGCCATCCTGCGCCTCCGCTCAGATGTCAGCAGGGGATAGGAAGGGTCGTAGAGGCCGAGTTCCAGGCCTGTGACGGCGTTCTTCGCGGTTCTTTCCGGATCCGGCAGGTCCCTGCAGGAGTCCGGTGCCAGCATCCTGACTGTGTCCACGGCTTTCGCCAGGAATCCGTCAAGTTCATCTTCCGCGAGCCTGTTGGTCGAAAAGCTGCCGAACCGGCCGTCCACGAAAAGGCAGACGCTCATTGAACGGTCCAGGCAGTGCGAAACTTTGTCAAGTTCGCCGTTCAGAGTCCCGAACAGTTCCATCAGGCTCTTGTTCAGCGTGATGCGGACTTTGTCGGCACCAAGGCTCAAAGCCTTCTCAAGGCATCTGCCGGCTATGGACATCTCCCTGTCCGTCAGCATTCCGTTTATTTCCTTTTCTACCATTTCATTCTCCTCCGACTGTCAGTCTGTTCACCAGCACCGTAGGCATCCCGCAGGAAACGGCGCATCTCTGGCCTTTGCCGCAGGTCCAGGCGCTGTCGTCTATGATCAGGTCATTCCCTACCGCGGAGATGTCCGCAAGGGCCTGCGGCCCGTTGCCGATCACGTTGATGTCCTTGACCGGCTGAGTGAGCCTGCCGTTCTCGATTAGGTAGCCGCTCTTGACATAGAAGGTGAAGTCGCCTTCGCCTATCTGCACTTCTCCGTTGCTGAACTGGTCCACATAGACGCCCTTCTTCACTGAAGCGATGATGCTTTCCCTGTCCGCCGTGCCGTTCTCCATATAGGTTGCCCTCATTCTCGGGATGGGGGCGTACCTGAAACTTTCGCGCCTGCCGTTGCCGGTCGGCTCCACTCCGTAGAACCCCGCGCTTATCCTGTCGTGCAGGTAGGATGTGAGCACTCCGTCCCTGACCATATATGTCTTCTGTCCGGGCACCCCCTCGTCGTCGAAGTTGACTGCACCTCTGTTCCCGGCGATCGTCCCGTCATCGATTATCGAGATGCCCCGGCTGCAGACATTCCTGCCTATCTTTCCTGAGAACACGGACTGGCCCTTTCTGTTGAAGTCGGCCTCGAAAGCGTGTCCCATGGCCTCGTGCAGCAATATTCCCGAGGCTCCCGCGCCCATCACGACGGGCATCTGCCCTCCTTTCGGCCTTCTGGCCGCGAACCGGTCGTCGATTCCCGAGACCACGTCGGCGGCGATTTCCTCGAGGAGACTTTCCGTCAGCATCTCGTATCCGGTCTGCCAGCTGCGCGAAGCGGACTTGTTCTCCACCTTTCCGTTCTGCTCGAAGACGGCGGAGACCGCTATGGTCCCCATCGGCCTGGAATCGAACGTCAGTTCTCCAAGCGAGTTGAACATCAGTATGTCGGAAACTTTCGATGAAAGCGACACTATGACTTTCACCGCTCTCGGCTCGGCTGCCGAAATCTTCTGCTGGAGACTTTCAAGAAGCGGTACGAAGGCTTCGGCCTGCGCAAGCCTCCAGTCCTTCACGGCAGGGTATCTGTCTGCGGAGGCGTAAAGTGACCTGCTGTGGATCTCCTGTATGCCGCAGTTTCCTCCCTGCGCTATCTTCGATGCGGCTTCTGCGGCTTCTGCCATCGCTTTCGGGTCTGTGCTTTCCGAGTAGGCGTATCCGGTCCTCTCTCCGTTGAGAACTCTGATTCCGACACCGTAGTCGATGTGGAATCCGCCGGAGGAGACGATTCCGTCCCTCAGCTGGAGACTTGTGAATGACGTGTTTTCGAAGAAGAGGTCGCAGTAGCTTCCCCCTCCCTTCAGTCCGCCGGCGACGAGCCTTCCAAGCTGGGGCTCGCTGACCTTGAACGTGTCCAGATAGTATCTTTTGTCCTTGATCATTCCTATTGTTGGTCGTTGCTTCTTTTCTCTCTCTTCTGCTCCTCCAGCATCTTCTCGTACCTGTCGTTGACGGCCTGTATCCTGCTGAACGTATCCGGATCGCGGATGATCGTTCCGTCCTCGGAACCCTCGGCGACCTTCCTGAAGGAAACGTCGGAGTTGTCGGCCAGGATCCATTTGTCGCAAATCGGCATAAAATCCCTGAACAGGTAGTGCAGGCCCACGTGGTAGCGCCTTCTTATAGTCTCTTCCCTTATGTTGTGCCCTCCGGCGGCAACTCTTGCCTTCACCCTCGCGACCGCAAGGTCGGGAGAATTCAGCCACAGGTAAAGTATCGTGACATAGTAGCCGGCTTTCCTGGCTTCGGTGATCATCTTCAGGAGCGACCGGGTCGCAAGCGTCGTCTCGATTCCGAAGTCCACCCTCTTCTGCAGAAGGTACCGCACCTTCATCAGCATGTACCTGCTTGCCGCCACGTAGGCGCTTTCGGGTTCGAATGGCGAAAGGCTTTTGGCGAATTCATCGGAATTGACGAATTCGCTGCATCCGAACATCTCGGGCAGCAGGGCGTATGAGGCCGTTGTTTTTCCGGATCCGTTGCAGCCGGATATGATGAAGAGTCTAGGCATCTGCGGAACTGAAGTGTCTTTATTATACGGCACAGCCGCCGTTTTTGTTTTCTTTGTCTGTTCTCCTGGCCTTCGGGTGGGTCACTCCGTAGCCGAAAAGCGAGAAATCGCCCTTGCAGGGGTCACCGGGGAAGATGTCCGCAAAGCAGTCTGTGATTTCCTCAGCCGTAACGATGTCTTTCTGCCGGCGGGAGGTCAGTCCCAGGGCCAGGGCGACTTCGTGGACGTGTACGTCGAGGGGAATCAGCAGCCCGGCCGGATCGCTGTCCTTCCATATTCCCAGATCCACCTTGCCGTCATCGCGGACAAGCCACCGCCGCATCATGCTGATCTTCTTGTTCGGTGCCTTCCGGTCCGGCTTCTGCCCGAAGACTTCAGTCCTCAACTCTTCCGGCGAAAGGCGCTCAAGGCTTCCCCTGGTCTCGAAGACCGTCTTCAGACGCGAGCATATTCCCGCCACGTCGCTCCATCTGACGGTTCTGTGGATGCTGGAGGCGTCGCTCCGCCACTCACCGCGCATAATGTAGTCGTAAGGCTTCCATTCCATTTCGTCGAACAGCCTGCCGCAGTCCCGCACTATCATCGCCCTTCTTCCCCAGGCGAAATGCGCAGCGAAGACGGCCGCCGCCTCCACGTCTGCCTGACAGCGTTTCCCGGCCCTGAAGTCCTTGGCGAACCGGGTCGGGAAGGCTATCGGGTCTTCCTGGAAGTATAGCGGGTCGTTGTAGGTTTCGGCCCACTGCACAAGCGTCCTGACTGTCTGTTCAAGCATCGTGTCCGGGTGAGTTCAGAGCGCTTCTCAGTCTTTCGTGGCCGCTTCCAGCTTCTTGAGCATGGCGAACATGGCGACTCCCGCGATGATGCACAGAGCCATCAGAATGCCCCAGTTGGCGGTAAGCGACACCTTTTTCCAGAGGAGCCCCGGAATGGAACTGAGGTAGTTGCCGACGGCCGTGGCCGCGAACCAGAGTCCCATCATAAGTCCCTTGTACTTAGGAGGGGCCACCTTCGAGACGAACGAGATGCCCATCGGGCTCAGCAGCAGCTCGGCGAAGGTCAGGATGAGGTAGGTGCCGATCAGGTAGGTCGGAACGACAGGGTCCGGAGAGACTGTGCCTCCGAGTTCTGCAGGCGACGCCTGTCCGGCGGACGCTATCACCATCAGCAGGTAGCCGCAGGCGGCCACGAGCATTCCGATGCCGATCTTCTTCGGAGCCGACGGCTCCAGCCCTTCAGGATGTTTCGGTGTCTTCCTGGCGGCGAGCGCGCTGAATATGGCCATAGACACAGGTGTCAGCGCCACCACGAAGAACGGGTTGAACTGCTGGAAGAGCTGAGGTTGGATCTCGAGCGGGTTCGGCTGGCCGAGGTAGATGGCGTAGGCCCCTCCCCAGAGAAGGGCGGTAGCCGCTCCGCAGCCGATCTTGCCTGAAGCCTTTTCGGACTGGAATATTCCGAAGACGGTGTAGACCGAGACGGCTATCAGCGCCAGCGCCCAGATGTTGAATCCGATGCGGCACCAGCCCTCGGCGGTGCTCTGAGTGTAGTCACGGGCGAACCAGGTCAGCGACTGGCCGTTCTGGTGGAATGCCATCCAGAAGAAAATCACGACCGCGAACACGAGGCAGAGCGCGACGATGCGCTCCCTGGTCTGTTTCGGAGAAAGTTCCACATAGTTGCCGCTGGCCTGCGCCTGCTTGGCGTTGACGTCGGCGTGCTTGAACCATCTGCGGGTGCTGAGGTAGATCGCTATCGAGACCACAAGGGAAATGCAGGCGACCGCGAATCCCATATTGTAGGATGATGAAAGCTGGCTGATGTAGTAAGGGCAGAAACTGTCAAGCCCCATTGAGGCGACTGCAGGGTCCGGCATCTGAGCCATAAGGTCGGAAAGCCGGGAGGCTCCGTCCGGAGTGATCGTGCCGGCCATCTGCTGGTGGGCCAGGGCCGGAATCGCGGCCTTGTAGACGAGTCCCGCCTTCGCGAGGAACCTGTTGGTGATTTCAGTGGCGGCCGACGGAGCGAACATCGCACCGATGTTGATGGCCATATAGAACAGGCTGAACGCGCTGTCCCTTTTGGAAGCGTACTTCGGATCGTCGTACAGGTTGCCGACCATCACCTGAAGGTTACCCTTGAACAAGCCTGTTCCTATCGCGATGAGCAGCAGCGCTCCGAGCATCATGGCCACGCCGAACCCGTTGGCCGCGGTCGGGACCGCCAGCACAAGGTAGCCGAGGAACATTATGCTGATGCCCGTGACTATGCACTTGCCGTAGCCGATCCTGTCGGCGAGCCATCCGCCCACGACAGGCATGAAATACACTGCCGCAAGGAAGATTGAATAGACCTGGCTGGCCGTGGACTGCTCCCAGCCGAACTTGGCCTGGAGGAACAGCATGAAGATGGCCAGCATCGTGTAGTAGCCAAAGCGCTCACCCGTATTGGCGAGGGCGAGCGCATAAAGACCTTTCGGTTGACCTTTGAACATGTTGTCTGAATTATTCGGTCACCTTCTCGAGCCACTTGACCATTCCGAGCATCACGCCCATCGAGACGAGGCAGATGACAAGGAACACAAGCCAGCAGTACTTGATCGGCCAGGCGTTGTACATCACAGGTCCGATCCAGATCATAAGGTTGCCGAGAGCCGTGGCTCCGAGCCAGAGTCCCTGGCAGAGTCCCTGAAGATTCTTCGGGGCGACCTTGGAGACGAACGAGAGTCCGAGAGGGGAGATGAACAGCTCGGCGACGGTCAGGAAGAAGTAGGTGGCTATCAGCACCCACGGACCGGCAAGCATCGAGGACCTCGTGGCATCGTCCAGATTTCTGAATTCTTCGCCTGAAGGGTAGCCCATCGCGGCGGAGAAGATGGTGAGGAAGAGGTAGGCGCATCCGGCTATTCCCATACCGATCGCGATCTTGCGGGGAGTGGAGATGACTTTGCCTTTGCGGGCCATCGCGCCGAACACCAGCATTATGACAGGAGTCAGCACAATCACGAAGAACGGATTCACCGCCTGCCAGATTTCAGGGGCGATGGATTCGGTGCGGATGAAGTCGCGGGCGAACACGGACAGCGACTGGCCGTTCTGGTGGAACGAGAGCCAGAAGAACACGGCGATGCCGAGCACTGCGAAGAGGGCGGCCATGCGCTGCTTGATCTCCTTCGCCATCGAAGCCTTCTCTTCGGCGGTGTAGCCCTGCACTGCGGCGGATTCCTTCTTGGCAGGGTTAGGGAACATCTTGCGGCAGGCTATGAAGATCACGAGTGAAATCATCATCGCCACAACCGACGCTATGAATGAATAGTGGATGCCGGTGTTGAACACGTCAAGGTAGTTCGAGCAGAACGACGCGACCGCCGTAGGGTCGGCCATGTCCACGGGAACTCCGGTGTTGGCCTTGCCGATGAGGGTGGCGAGATTGGGATCCACCGTGCCGTCGTTGATGAACTTGTGGCAGAGGGCCGGCAGCTGTGCGTTGTAGACCATATCGTGGACCTTGAGCCACCAGCTTCTCAGAAGAGGAGCCACGAACGGGGCGAGAAGTCCGCCGATGTTGATGAACACGTAGAATATCTGGAATCCTGAGTCACGCTTGCTCTTGGCGAGAGCGAGAGCCTCTGGTCCTTCCTTTGCGGCTTCAGCCTCGAAGTTGTCGTACATCTGGCCAACGATCGCCTGGAGGTTGCCCTTGAACAGGCCGTTGCCGAATGCGATCAGAAGCAGAGCGAAGCAGGTGAACGCGAGCAGCCAGGTGTGGTTCTCCTTGGTCGCAAGGATAGGGAAGGAGAGTGCGACATAGCCGAGAGCCATCACGATGAGTCCGCTCATTATCGTCTTCTTGTAGTTCTGGGTCCTGTCGGCGATGATGCCTCCGACAAGGGAAAGCACGTAGATGCCGCAGTAGAACACTGAATAGATGAGACCGGCGGTGGCGTCGCTCAATCCGAATTTGGAGCAGAGGAACAGAAGCAGAACGGCGTTCATGATGTAGTAGCCGAAGCGCTCGCCCATATTGCTCAGCGCAGCTGAAATCAGCCCTTTAGGATGTCCTTTCATAAAGATGTCTTTTATTGTGTTTTTGATTTTCCTTGATTCCGCAGGCCGCCTCCGCCGTTACGTGCGGAAACGTGTGGTCCGGCCTAACAAGTCCCCAATATAGGAATAAGTCTCCGATAATCCAAATTTAAGTACCTTCCAGTCCGCATTCCGAGGCTATCCGGCCATTATTCCACCGGTATGTGTACAAAAATTTCATATTCATTGTCGCTTTGACTATATTTGCCTGATGCGTGTTGAACCGCGCGACTGATTTCAGGAATGACTAAAGTGATCACGAAACTGTTGGAAGGATTGCTCCGGCTGCTGTCGGCGCTTCCTCTGGGCTTCCATTACCTGTGGGCCGGCTTCTTCGCCTGGATTCTGCGGGACGTGATGCACTATCGCGCAGATGTGGTGATGACCAACCTCTCGCGGTCCTTCCCGGACAAGAAGTACAAGGAACTCAAAGCCGTTTCCGACGGCTTCTACAGGCATTTCGGCGAGATCGCCGCCGAAGCCATCTGGTTCGGCGGCTGCCGCAATCCGGAGAGGCTCCGCCGCCGCCGTCTGGTCGAGATCGCCAATCCGGAACTTCTCGACGAAGTTTACACCAAAGGCCGCGGAGTCGTCGTGCTGAACAGCCATTTCGGCAACTGGGAGCTCACAGGCGGCATCCCTTACTACGACTACCGCCCGGATTTCAAGGGAACCTGCTATGAACTGAACGATGTCTTCGTGGTTTACAAGCCGCTGAAGAACAAGGTGTGGAACGAGGTGATGCGGCTCAACCGCTGCGCTCCGGTGCTCCGCCGCGGCTACACGGGCTATGTCAGTTCCGGCGAGGTGCTGCGTCTGGCCCTGTCGCGGAAGGACAGGAAATCAATCTACCTGTTCCCGACCGACCAGTGCCCCTACCGGGGGTCTACGTCTCACGACGAGGTGGAATTCCTGCACCAGAGGACTAGGACTATGCTCGGAGGAGCCTCAATCGCCCACAAGTTCGGCTACGCTGTGCTCTCGATGAGCCTTGACCGCGAGTCGAGAGGCCACTACATATGGACCTACAGGCTGATCTGCGAGGACGCTTCCTCGATGACCCCTCACGAGATAATGCAGAAATATTACGACATCCTGCAGCAGGACCTCGAGAGGCATCCTTCGAACTACCTCTGGTCGCACAAAAGATGGAAATAGAGAAATTAAAAAGTGATATGATGAAAACATTCCGAACTATGCCAATGCTCGCGCTGATCGCTTTGTCAGCGCCGTCTTTCGCTCAGGATCAAGTCGGTACGGTCTCGTACGCGCTTCCGCAGACCACCGTCACCTTCGAGGTCGAGGCCGTCATGGAATATTTCTACGCGGGCCCTTATGCCAAGTATGCGCAGAAATACCTCGGCGTCGAGGCCCGTCAGGCGGACCAGACCACCTGCACGCTGAGCAGCGTGAAGATGACTCCGACCATCGAGGCCGACCAGTCCGCAAGGTACTACGTCAATCCTGAAAACGCATCGGACGATTTCCTGTCCCTGACTGCGCAGGGCCTGATTGCCGTTACCGACGGCAGTTTCGGCACAGGTTCGCAGTGGAGATTCCCAACTGCGGTGGGCGCCGACTTCTCCGACAAGGGAGTGGCCTCCAACCTCACGTCCGAGGCTGCGACGCTCTATCGCGGCGTCAAGGACGAATCTTCCTACAGCAGAGTGGCTGTCAGGCAGAATATGGTAGTCCAGAAGTCCCTGGAGCAGAGGGCCAAGGAAGCGGCGGAGATGATCTTCGACCTGCGCAGGAAGAGGGTGCAGATCGTCACCGGCGACACTGACGCCACCTACAGCGGAGAGGCGATGGGTGCGGCCCTCAAGGAGATAGCGGACCTCGAGAAGGAATATATGTCCATGTTCATAGGCTACAGCGACTACCGCACGCAGACGATGAAATGCGACGTGGTGCCGGTCAAGGACAGGAAGACCCAGACCTATGTCGCGTTCAGGATTTCCGACACGGACGGCATTGTCTCCGCCGACAATGTGGCCGGCAAGCCTTATCTGCTGGAGTTCATCCCTCAGGAGATTTCAGAGACTCAGGGCAAGGGAGTCCGCTCGGGCAAGAACGTGGCCATCTACAGGATTCCGTCCATCTGCACGGTCAAGCTGTCCGACGGAGTGAACCAGATTCTCCAGGACAGGATCGCGGTCTATCAGTTGGGCACGGAGGGTTATTTCCCGCTTGGAAAGTAAATTTCACATCTAATAAAATAACGCTATGACAATCAAAGATCTGCAACCGAAGACCGTTTGGGAGAACTTCTACGGTCTGACAAGAATCCCTCGCCCGTCGAAGCACGAGGCGAAGGTTCAGGAATATCTTCTCAACTGGGGTAAGGAACACGGCGTGGACGTCAGGAGAGACGACACCGGCAACATAATATTCAGCGCTCCGGCCACCCCTGGCTACGAAAACCGCAAGGGCGTGATTATGCAGGCGCATATGGATATGGTCCCTCAGAAGACCGCCGACACCAAGCACGACTTTCTCACCGACCCTATCGAGACCCAGATTGTAGGGGAGTGGGTAGGCGCGAAGGGTACCACGCTTGGAGCCGACGACGGCATCGGAGTGGCTCTCGCCCTCTCCGTCCTTCAGGACAAGACCCTCAAGCACGGCCCGCTGGAGGCTCTCATCACCTACGATGAGGAGACCGGAATGACCGGAGCGAACTCTCTCAAGGCCGGCATCCTGAAGGGTGACATCCTTCTCAACCTCGACTCCGAGGAGGAAGGCGAGCTCTGCACCGGATGCGCCGGCGGCATCGACGGCAGCGCCGACTTCAAGTACAGGACCTACAAGACTCAGGAAGGCTTCGTCGGCTACAAGCTGACCGTCAAAGGCCTGAACGGAGGCCATTCCGGAATGGACATCGCCCTCTTCAGAGGCAACGCCAACAAGGTGGTCTGCAGGATTCTCGAAGCCCTGATCAGTGAATATGACGTCAAGGTGGCCTCGATCACCGGCGGCTCTCTGCGCAACGCCATTCCTTTCGAGGCCGAGGCCGAGATTCTCGTTCCTTCAGCCGACTCCCGCAAGGTCAAGGCTCTGGTGGAGAAGAAATTCGAGGAATCGAAGTTCGAGTACCAGTACTCGGACCCGAACATGATTCTCCTTTACGAGAAGCAGACCAGGCCTGCCGCACGCTACATCAGTCCGAAGGTCATCTCCAAGGCTGTAAAGGCCATCCTGGCCTGCCCTCACGGAGTGCAGAGGATGAGCGACACTCTTCCGGGCCTTACCGAGACTTCCACCAACATGGCCATCGTACGCACTGAGAAAGGCCATCTCACCGTACATTCCCTGACCCGTTCCTCAATCGACTCCGCCAAGATGTACCTCGCCGACTCGATCCGCTTCGTGTTCGAACTCGCCGGCGCTGAATATTCGATGTCAGGAGCCTACAGCGGCTGGACTCCTAAGCTCGGCACTCCGATGATCAAGGTTCTCGAGGACACCTACAGGAACCTCTTCGGACAGGACCTGAAGATCACCGCCACCCACGGAGGCCTCGAGTGCGCCATAATGGGAGCCAAGTACACGAACTGGGAGATGGTCTCCATAGGACCTACCATCGTGCATCCTCACTCTCCGGATGAGCGCGTGAAGATCGACTCCGTCGAAAAGATCTGGAAGTTCGTCACTGCCGTGCTCGAGAATATTCCTGAAAAGTAGTAGCTGTCCTTCCCTTGCGCCGCTTTGGAGGCGGACGGCCGTTTTCCTCGGCTCCTCTGTTTCACTAAAGTTTGCGTAAGTGAATATTAATGACTATATTTGCAGTCCCTTTCGGTTGGCATACGTCCGATTGGGACTGTATTTTATTTATTATTAAACAATTACAACAAAATGTTAAAACAGTACGAGACCGTTTTCATCGCAACTCCCGTTTTGTCTGAACAGCAGATGAAGGAAGCGGTTGCAAAGTACACCAAGCTCATCGCCGACAATGGCGGCGAGGTAGTGTACGAAGAGAACTGGGGACTCCGCCAGCTGGCTTATCCTATCCAGCACAAGACCTCCGGTTTCTATTATCTCATTCAGTTCAAGGCCGAGCCTGCATTCGTAGAGACTCTCGAGACACAGTATTTCCGTGACGAGAGGATCATCAGGTTCCTCACCGTCGCTCTCGACAAGCACGCTGTGGCTTATGCCGAGAAGAGAAGGGAGAACAAGAACAAGCCTGCCGCCGCTCCGAAGGAGGAGGTGAAGGAAGAGGCTCCGGTTCAGCCTGAGGCCCCTGCCCAGCCGGCTGAAGAGGCAAAGGAAGAAAACGCTTAATCAAAGGAGGATTTGACAATGGCACAGAATGACGCACAGAATGCGGGTATCCGCTATCTCAACCCTCCTACAGTGGAGGTAAGGAAGAAGAAGTACTGCCGTTTCAAGAAGGCGGGCATCAAGTACGTAGATTACAAGGATCCTGAGTTCCTCAAGAAGTTCCTCAACGAGCAGGGCAAGATTCTGCCTCGCCGCATCACCGGCACTTCTCTGAAGTTCCAGAGGAAAGTGGCTCAGGCAGTGAAGAGGGCCCGTTCCCTTGCATTGCTTCCATATGTAACTGACCTTCTTAAGTAATAGGAGACCGGATTATGAAGATTATTTTGAAGAAAGAGGTTGCCAATCTCGGCGAGGCCGGAGATCTGGTAGAAGTGAAGTCCGGTTACGGAATGAACTATCTTATCCCTCAGGGATTCGCTGTTCTCGCCACTCCGTCTGCCGTAAAGCAGCTTGAGGAGACCATCCGTCAGAGGGCTCACAAGGAGGCCAAGCTGGTTGCTGATGCTGAGGCTCTTGCGGCCAAGATTGAGGCTACGCCTGTTAAGGTGACCGTAAAGGTCAGCGAAAGCGGCAAGATTTACGGTTCCGTCACTTCAGCCGATGTTGAGGAGGCTCTCAAGGCTGTTGGCATCGAGGTTGACAAGAAGAACATCACTCTTCCTGCTGACATCAAGTCTGTCGGTGAGTATGAGGGTTCTGTCAAGTGCTACAAGGCTGTCAGGGCTGCAGTCAAGGTGACTGTTGAGGCTGAGGCCTAATCAGGGCTTTTGACATTGCAAAATAAAGAGAGGGCGGCTTTCCGGTCACCCTCTCTTTATTTTGCCTTTTTTTAATGATTATCCGCAAAAATACCCAGTAAGGTGGCCGTGAGGAATAATAGCTTGAATCATAATGAATTAGATATTTGTCTTTAGGAGAATCCTCCTTAAGACAAATAGCTAAATCGCAGATAATCAAGTCTATAGCTCCCACGCAACCAAATCTTGCTGCTTAGTGGACTCGTTGTTTAAGTGCAACGGAACAAGTGCGAAGGTGAAGGACAAACTTGAATGGCCTGTGCATAAATGCGGATAGGCAGTCTTTTTTGCTGTAATGCTATAATGCTATAATACTATAATACTATAATACAGAGGGAGTCACGAACCTGAATTTTGCACGTTACC
>CAVCDF010000042.1:0-13903 GCA_963600795.1 Anaerotignum sp.
GATGTCGAACTGCCTCCAGACGAGTTTCTTCATTCCGTCCTCGTCCTTCACCCAAGGACCGCCGGTCTCGCTCCATCCCGGTGAGCTGGCGATCGTCATCTCGAGGTCGAGGCTGTCGGCCAGGTCGACGGCGTACTTGAACGCGTCGTTCCATTCAGGGGTCATGTAGGCGAGACGCTTCTCGACGATCTGAGGGACTTCAAGTCCCGCGTCGAAGTTGTGGAAGCCCACGATGCCGCTTTTCTGCATCCAGAGAAGGTCTTTCCTGATGCCGTCCTTTGTGATGTTGCCGTTCATCCAGTGCCACCATACCCTCGGTCTGGCTGACTTGGACGGGTTCTGGAACTCCTTGTAGAGAGATTCCGCCGCGGATGTCCCTGATGCGGCCGCGCTTCCGTTGCTCTGAGCAAAAGCCGCAGCCGACAATGTCAGCGCGGCCATTACGGTTACGATAGTCTGTGTTTTCTTGAACATAGCCTTGTAGTGTAAATTCTTGTCGTATGAAAATGCTGAACACAAAAAAAGGGAAAGCTTAGCACATCGCACCGCTACGACCTCCTACCCTTGCTGCCTTCCGACCCTGGGGGAGTTTAGAGGGAGCTGGTCGTGTACGACTTTCCCGAACGCAAATATACTACTTTTCGTTGAAACTGTCAAAAATGAAAGGCAGAATGTCATCGACTTTTTCAAATTTCCAGATCTTCCCGGTGCCGAACATTATCACGGACAGCGGGCGGCCGCTCAAAGTCTGGTATTCGGCCATCACCTGGCGGCAGCTTCCGCAAGGTGAACACGGCTTTTCGTCCGGCTTTCCGTTGAATCCTCCAGCTATCGCCAGCGTGGTCATTGCCTTGTCCGGAAAGGATGCGTGGGCAGCGAACATCGCGGTCCTCTCTGCGCAGAGCCCCGAAGGGTAGGCGGCGTTCTCCTGATTCGCCCCTTTCACGATGGTTCCGTCCTCAAGGCGCAGCGCGGCGCCGACGTTGAACGATGAATATGGGGCGTAGGATCCTTTCATCGCCTCGATCGCAGCGTTGACCAGCTCGATGTCCCGAGGCTCCATCTCTTCGATGGAAGAATATTCAGTGTACTTGACAGATAGTTCCAATGTCTTCATAACCTGTGGCGTTTAATCCATTCCCAAAGTTAGTAAAAATTGTGCATATTCAAGCGATTGAGTAAATTTGTGGCTCTATGAAAAATCCTAAGGTTTGTGTCGGCCTCTCAGGAGGCGTTGATTCCAGCGTTGCAGCTCTGCTTCTGAAGCGGCAGGGGTACGATGTGTTCGCGATGTTCATGCAGAACTGGCATGATGCGGACGCCACTCTGCACGGCGACTGCGAATGGGAGGAAGACCGCTTCGTGGCGGAGATGGTTGCCCGCAAGATAGGCATCCCGTTCTACTTCGTCGATCTTTCGAAGGAGTACCGCCAGCGCGTGGTGGACTATATGTTCAATGAATATCAGGCCGGACGCACTCCGAATCCTGATGTCCTGTGCAACCGCGAGATCAAGTTCGACGCATTCCTGCAGGCGGCGCGCAGAATGGGGGCCGATATGGTGGCCACCGGACATTACTGCCGCCGCGCTCCTTTGCTTGACTCCTGCGGACGGCAGGTAGTGATTGGCGGACTGCCCCAGTGGAGAATCCTGGAAGGAGTCGATCCTAACAAAGACCAGAGCTATTTCCTTTGCCAGCTCACTCAGGAACAGCTTTCCAGAGCCCTGTTCCCGATCGGTCATCTGACGAAGCCCGAAGTGAGGGAGATCGCACATCTTGCGGACCTGCCTTCGGCGGACAAGAAGGATTCCCAGGGAATATGCTTCGTCGGAAAGGTCGACTTGCCGACGTTCCTTCAGCAGAAGCTGAAGCCCGCTGATGGGGACGTCGTGGAGGTCTATGATGCCTATTACGCTGACAGCGGGCAGTATCGCTTTGTCCACGACACTCTTTCGTCGCTCCTGGCGGAACCGGGAGAGCCGGCGATGGTCACTGAATATTCTTCTGAAGATTCCGGAGGGAAAGCGTTCAACAACCGTCTTGTCGTTCAGACGGCAGGCGAGGCCCCCGCGGCGGAATCCCTGAACGGCTCGCCGTCGCCGGGGCGCAGACGGAACGTTTTCGATCCTGAGAAGATCGCAGGACTTTCCGATGAGACGCTGATGGGGCTGTCTTCCCCTTTCCGTTACGATGACATCAGATTCGAGACGGAGACCTACAGGTCGGGGAAGAAGCACATTAAGAAGACAAGGTACAAGGTCAATCCTTACGGAAAAATCGTCGGGCGTCACGACGGTGCGCAGTTCTACACGATCGGCCAGCGGAAAGGCCTCGACATCGGCGGACACAAGGATTCGATCTTCGTGATTTCGACCGATGTGCACAGCAATACGGTCTATGTCGGCGAAAGCCATTCGCATAAGGGCCTCTCCCGCAGTTGCCTGCGCATCGCGCCCGGGGACATCCACTGGATAAGGACTGACCTCGAGATGAAGGACGGAGAGATCCGCCGCTACCGAGTCCGCATCCGTTACCGGCAGCCGCTTCAGGATGCCTTCCTCATCAAAAGGCCGGCCGGGCTGTTCATCCTTTTCGATGCGCCGCAGCGCGCCGTTTCATCCGGCCAGTTCGCCGCCTGGTACTCTTCGGACGACGAGATGCTCGGGTCCGGAGTCTATTAGCGGTTTCTGAGACGCCCGCAGTCCGTTCAGCATTGCGGGCAGAACCCTTCCGTCGAGATGTTCACGGCTTTTGCCGCTGATTCGCCGGCCAGGTAGCCCGTGGAGAAAGCGCACTGCAGGTTGTAGCCTCCCGTGTCGCAGTCCATATCGAGAACCTCACCGCAGAAGTACAGTCCGCTCTTGAGGCGGGATTCCATCGTCTTGGCCGTGACGTCGTCAGTGCTGATGCCTCCGGCCGTGATCACGCAGCGCTCGTAGCCGACGAAGCCGATGATTTCGAACCTCCAGTCCTTCAGCGTAGCGGCAAGCCGGTCAAGGTCCACATCGTAATATCTTCTCGGAAGGCGGTTTGAGCGGTGGTCGTGGCGGGGATTGTATTCAGACTTCCTGATGTCGATTTTCAGAATGTCAGGGTTCCAGGCCTGGAATCCCGGAATCAGTTCCCACGGCATCAGTTTGCCGAGCAGTATTCTGTACATCTCCTTCCCGTTGAGCCCTCTGCCGTCTTTCCACTGGCGTGAGCGGGGATCGTTTCTGATTTCGTTCCACAGGGCCTTGATGCGGGTCGTGAGTTCTTCAAGCGGAACGCCGGGCTTCAGGTCAAGCGAGAAGGCCACCTTGCCGCCGTTCATCAGGGACTTGACGCACTTCCGGCTGACCTGGAAGCCGATCGGGCCCTCGATGCCGCCGTCGGTGAAATCGATGTCCCCGAATTCGGTTTCGGAGTTCGCTCCGTCGTAGGTCACCGTCAGGCTCACGTTCTTCAGCTTGGCGCCCTTGAGGGCTTCTCCGCTGCCGGTCATAGGCGTTTCTCTGTGAATATGTCCCTTCAGGTCAGTCTGCGGGCGGTCGATTATCTTGTAGCCTTTCGGTACGAGGGCCGTGAGCGACGGGAAGCAGGCCGTGACGTCGTGTCCGAAGAACTTGGCCCACCCGTATCCGTCACCGGTGGACCCGGTCATAGGGTAGGACAGTCCGCCTGTGGCGATGATCAGCCTTGAGCATTCGAAAGTGTCCCCGTCGGCGCAACGTACTGTAAACCCCGGCTGAATCTCCGTCACCTCCTTTTCCGTAAGCAGGGACACTCCGTGCCTGAGAACGGCCTCGACGATGGTGTCGAGCACGTCTGATGCTCTGTGCGAATACGGAAAGGCTCTGTCTCCTCTTTCAATGAGGGTTTCCAGTCCGTTTGTCTCCAGGAAATCAATCATCTTATCCGGTGTGAAGTTGAAAAACGCCGGCTTGACGAAATTCGGATTCGTGCGGATGTGTCTCGAGAATCCGTTCCAGTCCTTGAGGTTGGTGAAATTGCAGCGGCCCTTGCCGGTGAAGAGGATTTTCCTGCCGGGTCTCGGCATCTTTTCAAGTACAGTTATGCGCGCCGGGCTTCCTGTCGCGAGCGTCTTGGCTGCGCCGTAGGCTGCCAGCAGTCCTGCCGCTCCGCCTCCGATGATGATGATGTCTGAATACATGGTACAAAGGTAGTCATTCTGAAAAAAATAACCTGCCATTATCGGCGATTCTTTTTCCATATTCGGAAATAATCATTATATTTGCAGACCCTTTCCGCGAGAAAGGAAGAAAGCCACTTTAGCTCAGTCGGTAGAGCAGCGCATTCGTAACGCGCAGGTCGTCAGTTCGAGCCTGATGAGTGGCTCAAGGCAAAGGCTGAAAACCGGTTCCGGTTTTCAGCCTTCTTTTTTATTCGATGATTCCCTGCACCGGCACCCGCGACAACGGTTATGGCATCGGGAACCTCTGTTCTGAATTTCGGTAACGTGCAAAATTCACGTTAGAGGTTCCCGAAGCTTCTTCAAAAGAAAATCTCCCGGGAGGAAACGGTGGATGAAGGCGCGGGCGGTTAAAAAAAAAAGAGGGAACGGCCGGAGCTGTTCCCTCTTTATCTGATTGGAATTCAGTGCTTGATTAGAGCTGAGGACCAGCCTTTACAAGAGCCTTGCCGGCCTTGTTGGACTCGTACTTCTTGAAGTTCTTGATGAACCTTGCGGCGAGATCCTTTGCCTTCTCCTCCCACTGAGCTGCCTCCGCATAAGTGTCGCGAGGGTCAAGGATGTTGGTGTCAACACCTTCAAGCTTTGTAGGAACAACGAAGTTGAAGTAAGGGATGGTCTTGGTAGGAGCCTCATCAATGCTGTGGTTGAGGATGGCGTCGATGATGCCGCGGGTGTCACGGATGGAGATTCTCTTTCCGGTTCCGTTCCAGCCGGTGTTCACGAGGTATGCCTTAGCACCGCTCTTCTTCATCTTCTTCACGAGTTCCTCAGCGTACTTCGTAGGGTGAAGTTCGAGGAACGCCTGTCCGAAGCAGGCTGAGAAGGTAGGAGTAGGCTCGGTGATGCCGCGCTCGGTACCTGCAAGCTTTGCGGTGAAGCCTGAGAGGAAGTAGTACTTGGTCTGCTCAGGATTCAGGATAGAGACAGGTGGAAGAACACCGAAAGCGTCAGCTGAGAGGAAGATCACCTGCTTTGCGGCAGGACCCTGGGACTCAGGACGGACGATGTTGTTGATGTGATAGATAGGGTAGGAGACGCGGGTGTTCTCGGTAACGCTCTTGTCGTTGAAGTCGATCTTGCCTTCAGCGTCCACGGTGACGTTCTCGAGAAGGGCGTCGCGGCGGATAGCGTTGTAGATGTCCGGTTCAGACTCCTTGTCGAGCTTGATGACCTTGGCGTAGCATCCGCCCTCGAAGTTGAACACGCCCTTGTTGTCCCAGCCGTGCTCGTCGTCACCGATGAGCTTGCGCTTAGGGTCGGTTGAAAGAGTGGTCTTGCCGGTTCCGGAGAGACCGAAGAAGATGGCGGTGTTCTCACCGTTCATGTCGGTGTTGGCGGAGCAGTGCATCGCGGCAATGCCCTTCAGTGGAAGGTAGTAGTTCATCATTGAGAACATACCCTTCTTCATCTCGCCGCCGTACCAGGTGTTCAGGATAACCTGTTCCTTGCTGGTCACGTTGAAGGCGACGCAGGTGTCGCTGCGGAGACCGAGCTCCTCGAAGTTGGAAACCTTGGC
This sequence comes from Anaerotignum sp., assembly GCA_963600795.1. Lineage (GTDB taxonomy): Bacteria > Bacteroidota > Bacteroidia > Bacteroidales > UBA932 > Cryptobacteroides. The sequence goes on from CAVCDF010000042.1 coordinate 5,713, forward strand.
CTTTGATGCGCAGTAAACTACGAAATCAGGCTCCTGGTCGAACTCCTCCTGATTCTTCGGGCGGATGAACATATTGGTGACGAAGTGGGCCTGCCAGGCGACTTCCATTACGAAGCGGACCTTCATGCGGGTGTCCTTGTGGGTGCCGCAGAAACCGTCAACCACGAAAAGCCTCTTTCCTGAAAGCTCCTGCTGGGCGATCTTCTTGACTGTCTTCCAAACTTTCTCTGACATCGGGTGGTTGTCGTTAGGATACTCCGGAGTGTTCCACCAAACGGTGTCCTTGGAGTTCTTGTCCATCACGATGTACTTGTCCTTAGGGGAACGGCCTGTGTAGATACCGGTCATCACGTTGATGGCACCGAGCTCGGTAACCTGACCTTTCTCGTAGCCTTCAAGCTCCGGTTTTGTCTCCTCGTTGTAGAGAACTTCGTAAGTCGGATTGTAAAGGACTTCCTTTACGCTCTTGATTCCGTACTTGCTTAAATCCATCTTAGGCATAGTGTTTTGAATTTTATTGAGTTAAACTTATTCTCTTAAAATAACCGGCGCAAATTTACTGAATTTTTAACCATTCTTCAAATCTGTCAGCGATTTATTTCGTACATTTGTAAACACGCGGCCCGTTGCTGCAAAATGTTTGCCAGCCGGAATCGCAAATGATTGGTATAAAACGGTTTGCGAAAATATTATGACACCGAAGGAAGTGCTGAAAGAATATTGGGGCTACGATGGATTCCGGCCGATGCAGGAGGAAATCATCAACGCTTCTCTGGAAGGGAAGGATGTCCTTGCCATAATGCCTACGGGCGGAGGGAAATCCGTCTGTTTCCAGGTGCCCGGCCTCATCAGGGACGGGCTTTCGCTGGTCGTCACGCCGCTGATCGCTTTGATGAAGGACCAGGTCCAGAACCTGAACGACAGGGGAGTGAGAGCGATAGCCGTTCACGCCGGGATGACCAGGAAAGAGGTGGACCGGGCTCTCAACAATGCGGCCTACGGAGACTTCAAGTTCCTGTACCTTTCACCTGAAAGGCTCGGGACCGAATTGTTCCAGTCCTATCTGGAAGTGCTGGACATCAGTTCGATAGTCGTAGACGAGGCTCACTGCATCTCCCAGTGGGGCTATGACTTCCGCCCGGACTACCTCAGGATAGGAGAAATCCGCAAGCGGATCGATGCTCCTGTCATCGCTCTGACGGCCACGGCCACGCCGGCTGTGGCGCAGGACATAATGGAACGTCTCGGCTTCGGTGAGAAACTTCTGATAAAGAGCGGATTCGAGCGTCCCAACCTGAGTTACATCGTCCGCAGGGCCGAGGACAAGAACGGGCAGATTCTGAACATCTGCAACGGTGTCGGCGGAACGGGGATCGTCTATGCCAGGAACCGTCTCAGATGCGAGGAACTCTCTGCGTTCCTGCAGTCCCAGGGAGTGTCGGCGTCGTTCTACCACGCCGGTCTGGGAGGGCGGACAAGGGCTGAGCGCCAGGCTGCGTGGAAAAGCGGTGAGACTCGGGTCATGGTCTGCACCAACGCTTTCGGAATGGGAATAGACAAGCCGGACGTGCGGTTCGTCGTGCATTACGATCTCCCTGACAGTCCGGAGGCATATTTCCAGGAAGCCGGACGTGCCGGCCGCGACGGCAAGCGCTCATACGCCGTGCAGCTTTGGAACGGGGTGGACTTGAGAAGAGCCAGGCAGATCGAGGAAGTCTCTTTCCCTTCTCTTGAATATGTCGAGGACATCTACCAGAAACTCCACGCTTATCTTGAGGTGCCGTATGACACCGGAATAGGCCGCCAGTTGAAGTTCCGCCTGGAGGATTTCTGTTCCAGGTTCGCTCTGCAGAGGTCTCCGGTCTTTCACGCCCTGAAGTATCTTGAACGGACGGAGCATCTTACATATTCGGAGGAGATAGACATCCCGACGAGGGTCAGGATAAGCGTAGACCGAAAGGCGCTGTATGACATCGACCTGGAAGACGAGTGGCAGGCGAGGACTCTGGACGCGCTGATGCGCACCTATACGGGCATATTCTCTTTCCTCCAGAGGATTGACGAGGAATATGTCGCACAGCGTGTCGGGACCACCGTGTCGCAGCTGAGGCAGATCCTGTACAACCTGTCGGTCTCCCACGTGATCGTCTATGTCCCGGCTGACCATTCCGACGTGGTGCTGCTGCATCACGACCGGCTCCGTCCCGGGAACCTCAACCTGATGCCTGAACGCTACCGGATGCTGAGGGACAGTTACCACGCCCGCAGCCAGTCTATGCTTGAATATGTAAGCGAGTCGGACGAATGCCGTTCCCGCTATCTTCTGCGTTATTTCGGCCAGACGGAGACCTGCGACTGCGGCACCTGCGATGTCTGCCGTGCCAGACGTGCTTCTTCCGCCTCCGCGAAGGCTTTATCTGCGTCGGCTGACACGGCCCGCGCTCTCGCGGACTTCATCCGGGGAAAGGACGGTGAATATTCATTGGAGGAGATTACCGTCGAGTTCGGGAATCCGGCCAAAGGTTATTCCCCCGACTATCTTGACATCCTGCGGCGGCTGATAGACGACGGAAATGTTCCGGTGTACAGGTTTTGACGCTCCGGAAATTTTGCATTGTGACGGCTTTCCCGTATTTTTTGAAAACTTTAATTAATCAATAACTAACAATATGAAGAGATTTCTTATCCTGCAACGCAGAACAGTTTCGACAAGAAGAGCCTGCCGGAGGTCGTGCTTCAGGACATCAGCTGGACCGATGCTCATCCTATCAAGTGGATCTACAAGTTCACCCAGTGTGACACGGGTCAGAAGATGTGGGATCCGCTTGCGGTCATCAACGCTGTCGAGGGTGACGGCGCGTTCTATATGTCGGAGCGGGGCCGTGTCGAGCTGACTCCGAAGGGCGAGACCATCTTCACTGCCGACCCTGACGGCAACTGCCGCTATCAGAAGCCAGGCGATGCAAAGTGGAATGATATGATTCTGAAATATATCCGTTTGATGAACATTCAGCACTAGGCCGCTGTCGCGGCAGGGATGCCGCCACGGATGAAGTGAATTACCATAAGTGAAAAATGCATCCGGCATAAGACATATGCCGGATGCATTTGTTTTAGGGCCTTGTGAAAGGCTTGTTCCGCAGCGCTGTTACAGTACTATGACAGACGAATACGCAACGGATGCGGAAGACGGCCCGACTTGCAGGCGGTACTGGCCGGAAGGTGTGACGAACCTGCCTTCCTTCTCGTCCCAGAAGCGGATCTCTTCGCGAGGCACCGATATGGTCACGCGCCGCTTTTCGCCCTTCTGCAGACTTACTCTTGCAAATCCCTTCAGCTGCTTGATCGGATATGAAGAGTCGGACGCGCCGTCAAGATATGTTACATAAAGCTGCGCCACCTCATCGCCCTTGCGGCGGCCTGTATTCTTCAGATTGAAGGAGACGTGGATGCTGTCGCTGTCGGCCGTGACTTCGCAGTCGGAGTACTTGAACTCAGTATAGCTCAAGCCGTAGCCGAACGGATAGAGAGGCTCTCCTCGGAAATACTGATAGGTGCGTCCCTTTGTGATGTCATAGTCGTGCATGTCCGGCAGATCTTCCATGCTCCTGTAATATGTCAGCGGCAGACGTCCGCCCGGATTGTAGTCCCCGAAGAGCGCTTCCGCCACGGCGGTGCCTGTCGCCTGACCGTCGTACCAGGCGTTGAGGATTGCAGGAATATGTTCGCTCTCCCAGTTGATGGCAAGGGAACTGCCGGCCGAGAGCACAAGCACTATGTTCGGGTTGATCTTGTACGCCTCCCTGATGAATTCCTGCTGATCCTTCGGCAGTTCGATAGTTTCGCGGTCAAGGCCTTCCCTCTCAATGCTGAGGTTGGTTCCCAGAACGATTACGGCAACATCGCAGTCGCGCAGCACTTCGGCGGCCTTGCCGAAGCGTTCGATGCCCGTCTGCTTCCTGGTGTTCGGGCTGTGCCAGTAGATGTGGCAGTGTCCGCTGTTTGAAACGCACAGGAATTCCGCACGGAAATCGTACACACGTCCTTTTTCAAGATGAACCGTGCAGCTGTCCTGCCAAACTCCGTATGGCTCGTAGAGCTTCTTCTCTCCGTCAATGTAAATGTAGATGTCGTCATTGCCCATTGACTTGAACACATAGTCACCTGTTTCAGGGGCCTTAAGCTTTCCGGTCCAGACGACATTGTAAGGGTAGGAAGACGGGGCGGAGGCGTTCGGAGCCTGGTTGGCCGGTTCGTAGAAGATGCTCTCTACGGAACGGGAGCCCTTGGCTTCCCACTCGTCGGTGCCTTCCTTTTCCACGTAGTAGGTTTCGGTGATGCCGCCTTCGAAATTGTCCGCGCTCAGAGCCGCATAATCTGAAGGGATGCTCACCCAAGGTGCCAGGATCACTTCAGCATCATTTCCGACTCTTGTGCGGATGCCTTCAAGAATGCTTACGGGCGTTATGACAGGCACTCCGCTGTAGTCGCCGAACTGACAGTTCTCCGTGTTGATGCCGAGCACGCCGATGCGCTTCGTCTTCTTCAGGTTCAGCGGAAGCATCTTGTTGTCGTTCTTCATCAGCACAAGAGCTTCGCGCGCTGCCTGCAATGCCAGCTGTGTATGCTTTTCGCAGCCGATTAAGCTTTCCGGCAGCTTGCTGTAGGGATTCATCTCCACAGGATCGAACATTCCGAGTTCCATTCTTGCCCTCAGCACGTGGTATGCCGCCGTGTCGATTTCCGCCTTCGAAACCATCTTCCGGTCGTAAGCCTCGCGAAGCGGCTCCATATAGACGTCGTCGCCGCATTCAAGATCGATTCCGCTCTTGATTCCCAACGCGGCTGCTGTGAAGTAGTTCTTCACATATTTGTGGGCGGTGACAAGGTTCGTCAATCCGCCGCAATCCGTAACGACATATCCGTCGAAGCCCCAGTCGTCGCGAAGAACTGTCTTCAGGAGCCACGGGTTGGCGTGGCATGGCACATCGTTGATGGCGTTGTAGGCTGCCATTATGGCACGAGCATGGCCTTTCTTCACGCAACGCTCGAAAGCCGGGAAATAATATTCACGCAGCTGCTTCTCGCTGAAATCCGCAAGGCACGAGAAACGGATGTTCTCTTCGTTGTTGCCGGCGAAATGCTTCGGTGTGGAAACGCATTTGATGTAGCGCGGATCGTCTCCCTGCAGCCCTTTTACGAAATTCTCGCCCAGAACGCCTGACAGGAACGGGTCTTCGCCATAAGTTTCCGGATTGCGTCCCCACCTCGGGTCCCGCGCCATATTGACTGTCGGAGACCAGAAGGTGAGCAGGTCGCTGAACTGCCTGGTCTGCTTCTTTCCGAAATCCAGACTGTTCCACTGGGCTCGGGCTTCGTCTCCTGCGGCGGATGCGATGTCGTGCAGCAGAGCCGGGTCCCACATCGAGGCAAGGCCTATGGCCTGCGGGAAGACAGTATGCTTGCCCGGACGGATAATGCCGTGGAGAGCCTCGTTGCCGTGATAGTATTTGTCTATGTTCAAGCGCGGTATGCCTGGAGAAGTCGCTATGAGAAGCGACATTTCCTCATCGAGGGTGAGCTTCGAAATGAGGTCCAGGACTCGGTCGTGTATCGGCAGGCTCGTGTCAAGGTAAGTCCCTGCGGTTGACGTTTGGGGTGGCGTTTGGGGTGACGTCTGGGGTGGAGTCTGGGCATAGACTCCTGTGAAAGCTAGGCAGGATGCCGCCAGAATAAGGATTCTTTTCATCAGCTTTTGATTATTGGTAAAAGTATTATTTCTGCCTGCAAATCTGTCCAAAGATTCGGGCAAGCATCCGCAAATTTACAACTTTTCCACCGATTATCCCCAATTATCCCCGATTATACCCAAGCTGTCGGAGTATGTTCTTCAATCACCCTTTCCCTAGCAGTCATGCACCCCTTCATGTTCAGCTGCATGTCAGCGGGCCGATCAGTTATCCGTTATAGGCGGCATTTTTGAGCGTGACAGAAGCGAATATGCCTGAATATGATCCCGTAGTCACTGAGAATCGATGACTTGAATATGTCCGGAGACGAGGGACGGACCCGTTCGGCCTGGGCCTGGCCGCAGGCCTTCGGCGGCTGTGCCGTGCGCCAGACTGTCCTTTCCGCGCAACGGGAGGCCTTGGGCGGCTGTGCCGTGCGTCAAACAGCCCTATCCGCGCACGGGAGGCCTTGGGCGGTGGTGTCCGTGCGTCAGACGGCCCTTTCTGCGCACGGGAGGCCTTGGGCGGCTGTGCCGTGCGTCAAACTACCCTTTCCGCGCACGGACAAAACGCGCCACCGAGAATTCCCCGTCATTCAGGGATGGAGTGAATATCTGGCTGAGCGAGTTGAGAAAGCCGCTTTCGACTTCTTCGTTAGGGTAGCCGAGATTGTAGGTACGGAACTCCGGGTCGTAGTCCTTGATGGTCAGATACCCGGCTTGGTACATAAGAGTCACCGGCTTCAAGTCGGTGGTGTAAGTCCCGTTCAGCACATCGAGAGGCACATCGTTTCTGACAATGTCGTTCAGGTTGCAATCGCTTTCTTTCAGGTAGTTGACAAGGAAAGTCGGCGTGCCTGTGGCAAACCAATACTCTCCGAACGTCTTGTCCTTGAGGGTGTTCAGGAGGCTGAACGGATTGTAGACACCCTTGCTGCCCGGACAGAAATGGTAGCCGTCGTACATCCGCGCCAATTTGCCGTAACATTCTGGAACTGAAAGACCGCCGGCCTCGGCGAGCTCTGCGACACTTTCGTCGAAACAGAATTTCAGCTCATCATCAGATATGCCGCAGATATCTGTGAATTCGGGATTCATAGAGATGTCCTGGAGATTGTTGAGTCCGCTGAACACGCTCATCTTGCCCATTTTAGTGACACCGGTGAGAAAACCGAAGCGGATGAACTCATCCTTGCCCTTGAGAACGCTGTAGAATCCCTGCAGTGTTTCCTTGAACGAATCTCGGAGTTCCGGGCGGGTCAGGTTGTCGACAACCGGTTTGTCAATGTCGTTCTGACCGATGATGCAGGCTTTTCCCAAGTCAAAGTCATTAATTTCCACCGGAATGTTATTTCCTTCTCCAATGGTCTTGAGTATCAGATTCCGTCTGAAGGAGGAATCATTGACATTCCGTTCAGCCTCAATTTCGACTATGAGATTAGCTGCGATTCTGATTGGCTGACATTGTCAGGTGACACGAGAGCGGTGATGAAGGACAAGACCATCACCGTATCCGCAACTAAGAATGAACTATTCCGTAGCCGGCAATCCGTAATAAAGATTTATGCCAAGACCAATCAGACCCAGCCTTATGCCGAGATTATCATCAATCAGGCTTCAGCTTATTTCTCCATCTCACAGAGCAAATTCGCGGTGCCATATGACGGCGGAGAAGTTTTCGCTGAGATTTGGTCGTCATTGGGCTTGTACTCTAACATCGATGACACGGTTGATTGGCTGAAAGTTTCAGTAAAGAATAAGGGCAATAATTCTTATCAGATTATTGTCGCGGCATCCAGAAACACATCTGATTCCAAGCGATATGCTGAAGTTACCTTGTATGATGAAAGCCGTACTAAGGAACTTGGGCATCTGGAAATTGTTCAATTGTCGGAATTTTCAGAATCCACTGAAGATATGATTTTTACCGTCAGAGCCAATGTTCCTAATGACTTTTCTTCTACGCTTCCTTTGTGTGGAACTGTAGATTGTTATATCGATTGGGGTGATGGCAGTGTAGAATATTGCACATCATCCTTCCCTTCCCATACCTATGGTATAACAGAACCACAGTCCTTTAGAGTCACGATTTCCGGCAAGGTCACGGGATTGAATTCTTCCAACATAAATACACCGTCCATCATAGAAGTGAACCAGTGGGGAAATACAGGCTTAACCTCAATGAATAATGCATTTGATAATAATACGATTCTGCAATATATTGCAGGAAATACTACAGGATCTTTCGCATCCGTTCGGGATTTTAGTTCTTCATTTAATAATTGCCTTAGTTTAAAAGAAATTCCCGGGACTTTGTTCTTGTCTTGTGTCAATGCCGTTACTTTCAATAGCACATTCAGTGCCTGCAATTCTTTAAACTCCTTGCCGGCAGACTTGTTTTCGTCGTGTACCAATGCATATGCTTTTCAACAAACATTTAAAGGTTGTGTCAACTTGAAGTCC
>CAVCDF010000043.1:0-31603 GCA_963600795.1 Anaerotignum sp.
GGACCATAGAGGATGTGCTCTCCAAACCGGTGGACAACAATGAACTCCAGGCTTGCAAATCGCTGCTGGTCAACGGCTATTCGACGTTCCTCGCCGATTCGGCCAACTATGTTGACGCAGTTCTGATGCGGTTCAGCGGAGGAAAGGATGTCCTGACGGGCTACAATGCGCGCATAGCCAGCGTCTCCGCCGACAAGGTAAAGGAAATCTTCGGAGCGCTTTCCGGAGGAATGAGGATTGAATATGTCGTCAAGGAATAATTACGGAACGATAGTGCAGATCGGGAACATCCTTGTGTCCGAGGATGTGATAACTGAATTCTTCGCCTGTGACTACGCTGTCTGCAAGGGCTGCTGCTGCATCATAGGCGACAGCGGCGCTCCGCTGGAGGAGTCGGAACTGGAACCCCTGGAAGAGAATTATCAGGCATATTCAAAACTTATGAGGCCGCAGGGACGGGCGCAGATTGACAAGGAGGGTTTCTTCTCCATCGACCGCGACGGCGACATCGTGACCCCTGTTGTGGAAGGCTCGGAGGAGTGCGCCTACACGACCTTCGACGAGGCCGGAAACTGCTTCTGTTCCATCGAGAGATGCTTTTTCCAGGGAACCTGCAAGTTCCGCAAGCCTCAGTCCTGCTGGCTCTACCCGGTCCGCGTCACGAAACTGACGGGAGGGGGGCTGGCGCTCAACCTCCATCGTTGGGGAATATGCAAGGACGCGTACGAAAAAGGTCGCCGCGAAGGGATCCGCGTCTATGAATTCCTTCGTGAACCGTTGACGGCCGTTTTCGGTGAGGAGTTCTACTCTGCGCTTTCGTTGGCTGCAAGCAGGGTCATCGCGGCATCGTAGTCCGCAGCGTTGACCTTGACTTCGACAGTGTCAACGTAGTTCAATGAGACATAGGAAGAGTTCTCTCCGAACACTGCGGCAGGAATGCCGTTCTCGTTGAGCATGCCAGCCGTGATGTGGGCGCTCATAGCGTCGCGGAATTTGGCGACAGTCTTGAGGTCTTCTGCCATAATCTTGAATGTTAAAGGATTTGCGCTATTCTTCATCTCCGCGGCGGAACTTGTATTCCAGTCCGCCGACAATCCGGACTATGTCCTTGGTCAGCCCCTCCGCCTGGTAACCTCCCAGTTCGCGGGTCAGCGTGATCCTGTCCTCGAACATCTTGAACAGGGCGCTGAATTTCGAGCGGAGGCGGAAAGTCAGGTTCTCTCCTTCCTCGCTTTCAAGCCTGTAGCCGCGCAGCTCCATATATTCAATGATTCCGTCCCGGATGTCCGGATATTCTCCCGGGATGGCCACCGATTTCCTGATGAAGCCGAACTTGGGATAGAAGGCCGCTACGAAGGCGAACAGGATCGCAATCTGCCACAGGGACCTGTAACCGTCGCGGAACATTGTGCTGACATCGCCCTTTACGATGCCGGCGAACACCAGCACCGCGATTATTATCGTGAACAGAACTGAGAACCAGATAAAGTATTTTACTGCCCGTACAAAGTATTTCATTGTAGTGTGATTTTTGCTGCAACTACAAAGATAGTTAAATACTTTTGTTATTTTTGTAATCTGATTACTATAAAATCGAAAGACTATGGTAGAAATAGACCCGATTCAGGAGCGCCGTGAGCGCGAAGAGCAGGAGAGGAAAAACGAAAGCCTCAAGAAGGTGATGTACGGACTTGTGGCCGTAGCGGTGCTTATGGCTGCCGCCCTGGCCTACATCTGGGCGAGCAAGTCCAGTCTGGTGAAGGATCTCAATGCTGAAAAGGAAGATCTTACCCAGCAGATGATCGCTTTGAAAGGCGACTATGAAAGCCTGTCGTCCGACTATGCCGAGGTCAACAGCCAGCTTGACTCGTCCAAGGAGGAAGTCAACCAGCTGATCGAAAGAATTCAGAAGACCGAGGCCACCAACCGCCGCAAGATGCGCCAGTACGAGAAGGAACTTGGCACCCTGCGAAGCATAATGAAGAACTACATCGTGCAGATCGACTCGCTCAACACTTTGAACCATAAGCTGACGGCCGATGCTGCCGCGGCCCGTCGAGAGGCTGCCGAAAGCCGTGCCGAGAACGCCGACCTCAAGGGGCAGGTTGAGAATCTCTCCGGGCAGGTGGCCGCCGGTTCCGTCATCAAGTCCAGAGGCCTCAGCGTTGCCGCCTACAACAGCTCCGACAAGGTTACTGACAGGAGCAGCAGAGTCGTAAGGCTTCTGACATCTCTCAGTCTTGTCGAGAATGAACTTGCGCCGCGCGGACCGGTCAGAGTGTACATCCGCGTGAAGGATCCGTCAGGAATACTTCTGACGAACAGCAGCCAGACATCGTTCTCTTACAACGGACAGACAATGGTCGCCTCCGCTTCCAGGGAGGTTGACTATGAAGGCAAGGAAGTCGAGCTCAGCATCTATCTGAACGACATTTCTTCGTATCCTGCCGGCGTTTACACCGTCGAGGCATACACCTCACAGTCGTTCCTCGGCAAGACGGAACTTTTGCTCAGGTAGCGTCTGTGATCTACATCCATGTTCCTTTCTGCAGCAGCTTCTGCACCTACTGCGATTTCTATTCGGAAATATGCCGTCGCGGGCAGAGTTTTGATGAATATGCGGAAGCCGTCGTCGCGGAGATTCATAACCGCCGGGAGGAACTTTCAATGAATATGACCGCTCCGGATGCGGTCAATACCCTTTACATAGGAGGAGGCACCCCGTCGGTGCTTCCTCTTGATGTTCTTGCCCGGATAGTCCGTGCGATTGCTGAACTTGTGGTTCGGCATAGCTCACCAACCATCGAAACGACCTCGCCGTTCGACGAGTTCACAGTCGAAGTCAACCCGGAGGACATTGTTGAAAAGGGTCCTGAATATGTCCGCAGGCTTCTGGCGCTGGGAGTGGACAGGGTGAGTATGGGAGTTCAGTCGTTCGACGACGGAATCCTGCGCTGGATGAACCGCAGACATGACTCAGAGCATGCCGTTAAGGCCTTCCGAATCCTTCGCGAGTGCGGAGTCCGGAACCTCAGCATTGATTTGATCTTCGGTCTGTCCCAATTGACGGACAAGATCTGGAAAGACACAATCGAAAAGGCTCTGGAGCTCGGTCCAGAGCACATTTCAGCCTACCAACTGTCGATAGAGGAGGGCAGCGCCCTGGCCGGTATGGTGGCTGACGGCCGTTATGTCGAGGCTTCTGATGAGCAATGCCGCCATCAGTACGACATTCTGTGCCAGAGTTTAAGGCAGGACGGCTACCATCATTACGAAATCTCCAATTTCGCAAAGCCCGGTTTCGAAGCCGTCCACAACAGCGCCTACTGGAGGAGAGTACCGTATGTCGGTCTCGGCCCGGGGGCGCATTCATTCAGCGGGGATGTCCGCTCGTGGAACAGCCAGGCCCTTCCGCACAGGAATCCGTCCGGAGAACTGGAGACATATTCAAGAAGTTTTGAGACCCTGACTCCGGAGGACATCAGGGTCGAGAGGATTATGCTTTCCCTCCGCACTGACAAAGGCCTGGAAGCTGAGGAATTATATTCATTGGCGCAGAAGGGCGTCGTGGAGGCGCTTCTCGCCGAGGGCTCGCTGGAAAGGGCGGGGAAGAGGGTCCGGATTCCGGAGAGCCGCTTCTTCACCTCCGACGAGATCATCCGCGCCCTGATTTAATACCTCCGCTTGCCACCTACTTCAGATACCGCTCCCGGATCCAGATATCCAAAAAGAGGTCATAGACTTGATAGACACCACGGTTGTAGGTAAGCAGCCCTTTGTCAAGCAGCCCTTTGACAGCGGAATTGACTGAACTGGCTGATGTGAGTGAATATTTTCGGACAAAGGATGAAGAGGTGACGTTTTGCGCCTTACGCTCTTTTGAGATAGCGAGCAAGACCTGTTTCTGCTTCTCCGGCAACTGATAGGTCAAATCCTCGTAAGTCTCTGAACTGAAGTCGATAACGTAGTCGATTGCTTCGGAAAGACTACTCTTGTGGCATCTTTCTCCTTCTTTGGTTCTCATAAAGAGGACATTCATGATCTTCTGAAGGTAGAAGGTTGTTCCGTCAAACTCATCGTACAGTGCGGGAACAACATCACCATCCAAATGTTTTCCATATTCTTCAAACAGCCCGTCACAGAATTTCAAATATTCCACCTCTTCGATTCGTGGAAGGTTGATGATGGTGGCGCTTTGGTAGAATGGTCTTGCGGATGACGTGAACATGGCTCCCATCATCTCTCTTTGCGAGCCGGAGAAAATGAAATTGGCCTTGGTGCAGTACTGGACGTAAGTTCTCAAGGTCGCTTCAACATTCTTTTCGTCATATTTCAGAATCTGCTGGAACTCATCTATGGCCACAAGGCAGGGCTTGTCTGAATTCTGAATGTACTTGAATATTTCATCAAGAGTGACTGCCGGATTCTTGATGTCTCCAATCTCAACACTCCAGGAAGGGACACCGGCTGCATTATAGGATATCCCTGCCTTGAGTGAAGTGAGGGCACCGATAAACTTTTCCCACGCTTTTTCTCCTTTATGCTTCAGCTGTTCAAGAATAGTCTTTCCCATCTTGTCGGCCATTTCAGCCAATGATCTTGTTGAATACACATCGATGATGAAAGTGAGATAGTTATCCCTCACTTCCTTTTGCGCGAAGCAGTGCCGGATAAGATCAGTTTTCCCATAACGTCTCGGGGAGATCAGAGCGATGTTGTTGCCATTGGTCAGCAGTTCCACCACATCCTTCGTCTCTTTGACCCTGTCACAAAAATATTTAGCTCCGGCATAGCCAGTCGTGATGAATGGATTTATCATAGTCACAATATTTTACACTGCAAATATAACATTTTATCATTTTGTGATAATCATTTTATGATAAAAATTGCACTTTTGCCGAGAATGATTGGACTCTCATGCGTGTGTGGGAACCATCAAAATAAAACAGCGGATTTTTGAAACGTGCAAAATCCGCTGTTTTCGTTTTTCTGACCGCTATTCAGCGGTAACTTTGTTGATATTCTAATAATTGGTGCACTTTGACACTTCGGCAAGCTCAGTGACCAATTATCATCGGCTACCTCACCGTGAACCCGACAGACTCGCCGGAGGCGGAGTCGGTGGCTATCCAGAGTTGGAAATCACCGGGCTCCACTACATATTCATTGTTGATGTTCTGGAAGGCGAGGTCGGAGACCGGAAGCGAGAACTCAACAACAGTGGATTCCCCGGCATTCAGGGTAACCCTTTGGAAACCTTTGAGTTCCTTGACTGGGCGGGCGATGGAGCCGACGAGGTCTCGCACATAAAGTTGGGCGACCTCCGTGGCGGCATATTCACCGCTGTTTTTCAGGGTGACTTTGACCTTGATTGTGTCGGCGGCGGAATATTCACGGCTGTCGATGGATAGGTCGGAATATTCAAAGGTGGTGTAACTCAGGCCGTAGCCGAACGGGAAGAGAGGGCCGTAGCCGCTGTCGAGGTAGTAGGAAGTGCAGCCGTTGGAGGTTTGGCCGGCTTTGAGAGGGAGGTCCATCAGGAGGGTCTCCGTGCCCGTGTTCGGGCGGCCGGTGCTGAGGTGATTGTAGTACATCGGAGCCTGGCCGACGGTCTTGAGGAAGGTGGCAGGGGTCTTTCCTGAAGGTACTGACTTTCCGCTCAGGAGATCGGCGATAGCCTCGCCACCCATTGTGCCGGGGTGGAACGAATAGAGCATCGCGTCGCAGTTCTCAAGGTCTCGTCCGATGGTCAGTGGCCTTCCGGCCATCACGACCACTATGACTTTCTTTCCGGTCTGCTTCATTGCCGCTATCAATTCACTCTGAGTGCCTTGCAGATTAAGATCGGAAAGACAGTGTGCCTCGCCTGAGAGAATCGCCTCCTCACCGGCGAACACCACGATTGCGTCAGCCCTTGATGCGGTGGCCTTTGCCTTGGCGATTCCGGCCGTGCTTCTGTCGCGGCTGAAAGCGGTTCCCGGCTCGTAGATTACATTGAAATCCTTCTTGAGAGCCGCCAGAGGGGTGACGGAATGAGTCTCGTCACCGTCAAACGCCCAAGTGCCAAGCTGCTCGTATGGAGCGTCGGCAAGAGGGCCGGTCACAAACAATGTCTTGACATTCTTCAAAGGAAGAGCCGCATTGTCATTCTTCAGAAGAATGGCGGATTCGAGGGCGCTTTGCTTGGCGGCTTCCAGATGTGACGGGGCATAGAGAACATTCTCTGAACAATCCTCGTTGACGTACGGATTGTCGAACAGCCCGAGGCGGAACTTCAGACGAAGAATGTTCCTGACTGCGTCATCAATCTGTTTTTCGCTGATTTTCTTTTCCTTGACAAGTTCCTCGATGAAGGAGATGTAGCCGTAGGACATCATATCCATCTCGACTCCGGCGTTGACCGCCAGATCGGTGGCATCCTTGAGATCCTTGGCGAATCCGTGCATAATCATCTCGCCGGAGGAATTCCAGTCGGTGACAATCATCCCGTCAAATCCCCATTCACCCCTCAGAATGTTCTGAAGAAGCCATTTGTTGCCTGTGGAAGGGACACCGTCGATGGTGTTGAACGATGTCATCAGGGTCATCGCACCGGCATCCACACCAGCTTGGAAAGCAGGGAAATAGACGTTGCGCAGTGTCCTTTCTGAAATCTCGGCGGTGTTGTAGTCACGGCCACCCTCGGCGGCGCCATAGCCTACAAAATGCTTGAGGCAGGCGGCGATGGAGGTGGAATCCCCGTTGCCTTGATAGCCACGGACCATAGCGGCGCCCATCACGGCGTCAAGGTACGGATCCTCTCCGGAACTCTCGGCGATCCTGCCCCAGCGAGGATCTCTCGAAATGTCCAGCATAGGGGAAAAAGTCCATCTCACCCCGCAGGAAGCTGCTTCAACGGCTGCCACACGGGCCCCTCTCTCAACCAATTCAGGATCAAACGTGGCGGCGAGGCCAAGCGGAATCGGGAATATGGTCTTGAAGCCGTGGATGACATCCCTGCTGACAAGGATCGGAATCCCCAGACGACTTTTCTCAACGGCGGCTTTCTGCACTCTGTTGATTTCGGCCGGGTCTACACAGTTGAGTATGCAGCCCACCTCTCCTTTGGCGGCGGCTTCGGTCAGCCAGTCTCCGCCGGAAAGCTGGTTCATCTGTCCTACCTTCTCGTGCAGAGTCATCTGCGAAAGGAGGTCGTCAATCTTCTTTTCGGTTTCGTCCTGGCTCTGGCAGCCGACAAGTGCCAAAGCAGCGGCCGCTGCTATCGTAAGTTGTCTGAATATTCTCATTTACAAGTTTTTGCTTATTATGTCCAATTGTTCTTCGTAAATCTTTCTGATTCTGGCCACGGCGGCATTGAAGGTCAGCTTCTCGTCTCCGTTTATGATCATCCCGCCGTTTTGAGAAGCGTCTTCGGCAGGATTCCACATCCTGAAGTTCAGTTCGGCTGAAGCCTGCAGAGTATTCTCCATCTCATCGATGTAGGCGGGTATCGTCTTCAGCTGCGGGAGCAGTTCGTTCCACCTCGCCTTGACGGCCTCCCTGAAAGCCGGATCTTCGAACAGTCTGGCGTACCAGATGGAATTCCTGTTGACAAGACCGGTCTTCGCCTTCGGAGAGACATTGTAGGACAGGACTCCCCAGTCGAAGTCCCACAGAGGCCCGGCCTGCAGTTTCCCGCCGGCGCTTTTGTGCATGAACACGCTTCCCGGATTGCACAGTTCGTGGTTGATCATCAGCTCGAAGACTATCCAGTAGTCGATGAAGGAGTTGACGTCAAGGTAGGCTGTGTAGCCCTTCGAACCGTCCTTGAAGTCATCGTCGTAGACGGCCTCGGAGACCGTGCGGACATATTCCTTGATTTCCTTCAGTTTCGCTTCTGTCAGGCCGTCGTCATAGTCGGGGTACTTCACCCCGAAAGGGATTCCGTCCTGGAACTGGTTGCATTTTCCAGGTGCCTGGATCCACTGGATTTCATTGTCGTAGTGGAAATCGCATTCCAGCAGGAAGCCGTCTTCGCAAGGCACACGTTTGCTGTCCGCCCGCACCTGCTCGATCAGCAGGTAGTTTCCGGCATGACGCCCGTTCATCACGAGTTCCACGCTCTGGCAGTGCGGAGTCCAGTCCAGCGAGGTCATCGAACCGATCTTGTAGGCTATCAGGTTGCGCATCAGGGTTCTGTCCATGAAGTTGGCGAGAAGAAGCCAGCGTTTGTGCTTCGGCAGCCCGAAGACAGACTGTTTCTTATCGAACTTGATAAGGTAAGGCTTCTTCGGCCAGGTCCAGGTGGTGTTGCCGTGTCCCTTGACGGAACACGGCACCTCGTCAAGGCCTTCCAGTCCGCCGGCCCCGTCGATTCTGAAGGTGGCTTCCAGATAATCTTCTTTCGAAGTGACCGCTTTGCCGTCCTTCGTGTCAATGTAGACCACCGGCAGTCCGGTATCCAGTCCTCCCTCGCCGCCCCCGGAACTCTCGTTCAGGACGGTGAAGGCTTTTGAATATACCGTCGTGCCTCCCGGCAGGCTCATCGCGAACCGGACGCTCTGCTCGTAGCCGTCACAGACTTCGAGGTCGCGGATGTTCACTGAATATGTCCCTTCGGTTCCGGTAGCGGAAATTCCGGTCATCTTGAACTCTGCGGGTTCCGAACCATCCTGAAGCCTCAGCGACACGGCGCAGCCCGAACCGGCGACGCTGCTGTTGAATGAATATCCAGGCTCATCCACAATGAATTCCACGGTCGCTTCACCGCCGTCTTCAATGGTGACTGAAGTCTGGACTGGCGTGATCGAGCGGAAAACTGCAACGGGTTCAGTCTTCTCCTTGCCGCAGGAAAAGGCAGCGAGGAGAAGAAGAACCGTCGTGAAGAGTCTGGAGATGGCTTTCATCAGGCTATTGCTTCTGGAACACTCTCACGTAGTCGATCTCGTAGGTGGCCGGCAGACAGCTTTCGTCCACGCCCTTGGCTCCGCCCCAGTTGCCGCCCCAGGCCAGGTTGAGCTTGAGGTAGAACGGATTGTTGAACGGCCAGGTGTCGTAATTGCCTTTCCCGTCATTCTTGAACGTCATATGAACCTTTCCGTCGAAGATGAAGTCCATCTTGTCCGATGTCCATTCCAATGCATATGTGTGGAACTCGGACTGCGCCCCCTTGAGAAGGAACTCATGCGTTTTCTGTGTGTTCTTCGGATGGTTGTAGGCCGTGCAGTGGATGCTTGAGGAGACATATTCAGCATTGTAGCCGACCTCCTCCATAATGTCGATCTCGCCGTCGGCCGGCCAGGACTTGTAGTTTTTCGGCATCATCCAGAACGCCGGCCACGTGCCTCTGCCCTTCGGCAGCTTGAGCCTTGCCTCGAAGTAGCCGTAGGTCCAGGACTCCCTGGTGTTCATCCTGACGGACTGGACTTTGCTTCCTATCTTCTGCGCCGTGATCTTGAGCGTTCCGTCGGAGACCTCGGCGATCTTCACGTCACCGCAGACTCCGTCGGCGACATAGTTCTGGAGTTCGTTGTTGCCCCATCCGCCGTCGCCGGTTTCGTACCACCATTTGTCGGAATCAGGAGCGGATGAGCCGCTTGTGTTGAACTCATCCTGCCAGACCAGCTTGTAGCCGGCAGGAATGTTCCCTCCGTCCTCCTTGCATTCCTGCTTGACGCTGACGGACTTCCTTGCCGTCCCGAAGCGGAAGGTCAGGGCGGTTTCGCGGGCCTCGCTGGTCAGGTTCTCCGAAATGGAGACCTTGACGGTGGACTTGCCGGACAGGCCTCCGCTCGGGGAGACCGTGCACCAGTCCGTCGCTCCCGAGGACACGCCCCACTCGCAGTTGGAAGTCACTTCTACTGCCAGTTCGGTCGCCGAACCGACGGCGGAGAGTTCGGTCTTGTCGATGGAGAGTTCAGGAACGAGTTCCGGAGAGTCTGACGATCCTCCGCAAGACGATGAAGAAAGGGCTGCCGCCGCCGAAAGCGACAGCAACCCGAACTTTATGTAGTGTATTATTCCTTTCATTCAGAAATGAATATCTTTACTTGTGTTCCTGCAGACAGATTTTGCTCATGGTGACGGTGGAACCGGCTGCGCAGCGGCCGAGGTCCACGAAGAGAACAGCCTTGTCGTAGTCCACGTCCGGAGCCACAGCTTCCATCTTGAAGGTGGCGGCTTCTCCGGCCTCTACGGAGAAGTTGTTGACGTAGAACGCGGCGTGGTCATTGTCATTGCCCTCCCAGGCGAGTTTGAAGGTCATTCCCGAGATGTCCTGGTCTGACTCTACGGTAGCGCAGAAGTCGTAGGTCTTGGCCGCTGACATAGGAATGTCGGTGTGGAAGACAGTCTGTCCCTGCCATTCGCTGCCACCGATTCCTTCAGGGATGACGACTTTGAGGCCGTTGCCTTCGAGCGTCTCGGTGTCAGGCGTGAGTGCGCCGGACCAGTCGGAAGCGGAGTACCAGTAAGTCATGTTGACGGAAGCCTTCTTCCAAAGGTTGCTCTCGCCGTCGATGTCGTAGCTTGTGGCCGGCTTCGGCTTGTAGATGTACTGCCAGGAGATTCCGGTGAGATTTGCCACGAGCACCAGCCTGTCCTCGGTGTTCTCGGTGATGACATAGGCCGGTTCATTGTAGACTTCGTCACCCGGAACATAGCCGATCACGACTCCCTTAGGGAAGGTAAGCACATCGCCGTCAAGCTTGTAGGTGGATTCCTGTATGCTCCAGTCGATGTCGTAGTCCGCGCTCTGTCCGCTGACGCCGATGGCGGTGACACCATAGTTGATGAAGATCTTGCCGTCCGCGCCAGGATTGAAGACATACTTGCCGTCGGCGTAGAATGTGATCTCGTCATCGTAGAGACCGGTGCCGGCCTTGTCGTTAGGGTTGGCTGACCACCATCCGGCAGGGTTTGACTGGCTTTCACCGCAGCCGAGGTGTCCCGGTACGTCAGATGCGAGCACCCAGGTCTTGCTGGTCTTGCCGAAGAGAGGATCCTCGACGTCTCCGCCGGCAGAGCCTTCCTTGACGAATTCGTAGTGCCAGGCGATACCGTCAGGGTTGCCTGAGGTCTTCAGGTTGATCGCCAGCTTGAGGCATTTCTTCATATCCGCAGGCTTGCTCTCCAGAACGAGGTAGCGAGGGTCGTCAAGGGCAGTCTGGTCAGCGATGTAGGACATAGGCGTGCCTTTCGGGAGTGTGATGTAGATTTCCTCCACGCCGGCATCGTTCCAGTTGTTCTCCACTGTGTAGGTTGTCGTCGTGACATCCCAAGGAACCTGATAGTCCTCTCCGGTGGTGTTGTACTCGGGCTTTACTCCTGAACCGACGTTGACATAGGTCTGACCGTCGCCCGGATCGTAGATGTAGGTGCCGTCAGCCCCGAAGGTGATCTTGTCGTCGTACAGGCTCTTGCCCTTCTTCTCGTCCGCTCCGGCGCTCCACCATTCGGTGCCGTTGCCGCCGTAAGGGCCGCAACCGAAGTGACCGGCTACTGTGTGGTTCCATTCCCAGGTCTTGGTGCTGCCGTCGCTGAGGGCCTTGATGTAAGGAGCAGCGTCGAACGGGTCTCGGTACGTTTCGTTCAGGGTGAACTCTACAATCTGTGAGCCGACTGAGATTCCGTTGGCATTGTAAGCCTTGACCTCGACGGTGTGCTTTCCTGCGTCACGGAAGCGGAGAGAAAGCCCGTTCCCGGTGTATGCGTAATTCTTGCCTGTCACCTTTGAACCGCTGGTGTTGTCGACAGGGTCTGTCGCCCCGACGATCCAGACAGGAACCATCCCGCTGTTGTCCATGTTGAATGTGACGTAGTTGGTCTCCTGGTTCACGTCCACCTTCACGTTGAAGTCCGCAGCTTGCGGAAGCTTCGCCTGATCCGGAGTGACGTAGTCCGGCGAGCAGGCTGCCATAAGGGCGGCAGCCATCGGCAATGCTATGTATTTAAGAGTTGTCTTCATGTTCATTCAAGATTAGTAGTTGTTCTGTACGAGGTTGGAATCCTTGTCAAGTTCGGTCTGAGGAATCGGCCAGTATTTCTTGGACTCGGTCCAGTCGTTCTGGCGGTACTCGTGGTTGGCTGCGGTGAGGACAGTCGCCGCAGTTCCGGTGCGGACAAGGTCCCAGTAACGCTTGCCTTCTCCCACAAACTCCTTGTGACGCTCCTGGATGATGTCCTCGCGGCTGATTCCTGTGTCCTGGCATTTAGCTCTGTCGCGGACTTCCTTGAGGTATGCGGAAGGATCCTGTCCGAGAATGGATGCGAGTTCGGCTGCGTTCAGAAGAGTCTCCGCGTAGCGGTAGATTCTTTCGTTGTTGCCGTGGTTCATGTTAGGGTCGCCGAGGTAGCCGTGGTTTCCGTTGGCGCGGGCGATGTACTTGCGGAGGAAATAGCCTGTGTCCTCCCAGCGGGCGGTGTAGCTTGCTCCGGTCTTGGCGGCGTATTCCTCGAAGTTGAGGATTCCTCCGTCGCGGCGGATGTCGGTTTCGTCATACATATCGTAGGCGGCCTTGCGGACAGGGCCGAAGCCCCAGCCTTCCGTGTAGTCGGAACTGCCCTTGAGTGAAGGAATGCCTGTCAGGACTGCGAAGATGTTGCCTCCCGTGGCGATAGGAGCGTCCCAGGAGCGTACGCCGCCTTCGGAGATGTAGTTGATCTCCCAGATGGACTCGGCACACCATTCTCCGGATTCTTCCCAGATGCCCGCGAAGTCATCCACGAGCCTGTAGCTGCCCGAAGCGATGATTTCCTTCATATAGTCAAAAGCCTTCTGGTACCTTGCCTGGTCGTTCTGGTACATTACGGCCTCGGCATATAGCATATAGGCCATTGCAAGGGTCACGCGGCCTTCGTTGCCGGAGGATGCCTTCATAGGGAGAACGTTCATCGCGATGGCACTCTCGATGTTGGTGACAATCTTCTCATAGACGTCATCGTGACCGAGCTGCTCTGCGAAATAAGGCGACTCCAGATTCTTGTCGTAGTAAGGAATGTTTCCCCAAAGTTTCCAGAGAATATTGTAGTAGAATGCCTTGAGCACGGTCGCCTCGGCCTTGTAGAGGGTCTTGGTCTCCTCGCTCATCTCGGCGACGTTGTCCACGTTCTCAAGAACCACGCAGCAGCGGTTGATTCCTGAATATGAAATCGTCCAGATCTGGTTGCAGACATCCGTCGATGTCGCCGTGTAGAAGTGCGTCTTCACCAGGATAGGCTGGTCGCCTTCGTTGGATCCGCCTGCGTTGATGTCGTCTCCCATAATGTCGAAGACAAGGTGCAGGGCATCGTACTGGTAGAAGTAGTCGTACCATTCAAGAGGGTCGTAAGCTGCTGTAAGTCCCTGGAACATACGGGCCTCCGTGTTGAAATATTCATTCATCGGCTCGGAGGCGTTGTGCTCCGGAGTGACAAAGTCTTCAGAGCAGGAAGAAATGGTCAGGATTGAAAGGGCGCAAAGCGCGAAAAATATCTTTTTCATTTCGAATCTCATTTTAGAAGTTGACGTTGACGCCGAACGTGAAGGTCCTGTTCTGTGGATAGACTCCGCGGTCGATTCCCACTTCAGTGCCGTAGCTGGAGTTTCCTCCTGTCACTTCAGGGTCGCATCCCGTGTACTTGGTGAGAGTGAAGAGGTTCTCGGCCTGGACATAGAGTCTCAGCCTGGAGATCGCCACGTGCTTTGTCAGCTTTGCCGGAAGGGTGTAGCCGAACTGCACGTTCCTGGCCCTCACGAACGAAGCGTCCTCCACCCAGTAGTCGGAAGCCCTGTAGTTCTCGTTGGCAGAGCTGAAGGCGAAGCGAGGGTAACTGTTGGTGGAGCCTTCTCCGGTCCATCTGTTGAGGATGCTCTTAGGAAGGTTGATGTAGTAGAGGTCGGTACGGCGTGAGACGTTGAAAGCCTGGACTCCGAACTGTCCCTGAAGCAGCATGCTGAAGTCGAATCCTTTCCATTCGAGGTTGAGGGAAAGGCCGAGAGTCCAGTCAGGAATGCCCTTGCCGATCCTGGTGCGGTCGTCGTCGTTGATGACACCGTCGCCGTTGACGTCCACGAAGCGGAAGTCTCCCACCTGTGCGTTCGGCTGGATCAGTTCACCGGCAGCGTTGGTGTAAGCTGCGACCTCTGCCGCGTTCTGGAACACTCCGTCGGTCTTCCATCCGTAGAAGTAAGGGAATGGCTGTCCGACTTCGCCTCTGGTCAGAGTTCCGAGCTTGTGGCTGGAGCAGCTGAGGTAGGTGGCGTCATCGCCGAGATAGGTCAGTTCGTTGTGGTTGTAGGAGGCGTTGAGCTTGACTCCGTAGTTGAAGTCGCTGATGTGTCCCCTGTAGCCGAGGTCGATTTCGACACCCCTGTTGACCATATCTCCGAGGTTGCCCGTAGGAGCGGAGTCACCTGCATAGGAAGGGACAGGCATCGAAAGCAGCATTCCGGATGTCTTCTTGTTATAGTAGTCGACCGTGGCGGTCAGTTTGTTGCCGAAGAATCCGAGGTCGACGCCGAGGTCGGTCTGGATGGACTGCTCCCACTTCACGTCAGGGTTGGCGAGGCCGCTCGGCTTGACGCCCGTGGCGATGGCCTCCGTGTTGTTCCCGCCTGCTCCGAAGACATAGTTGTTGCCCGAACTTGAGTAGACGGCGTAGGTGAAGTCGCCGATGTTGTCGTTACCGTTGATACCCCACGAACCGCGGAGCTTGGCGGTTGAGAGCCAGTTGACATTCTTGAGGAAGCTCTCGTTCTTGGCGTTCCAGCCCAAACTGAATGAAGGGAACGTACCCCACTTATTGTTGGGACCGAATCTGCTGGAAGCGTCGCGTCTTACGGTAACTTCGGCCATATAGCGTTCGTCGAAGTTGTAGGAAACACGTCCGAAGTAGGAGATGAGGCTGTAAGGAATCGAGTTCCAGCTGCCCCAGCCGTTGCGGTCTCCGTTCTCCTGCTTTCCGAGAGTGTTGTTGACGGAGATCTTCCAGGTGTCGTAAGGGTACATCAGGCCGTTGGCGCTGGCTCCGACGCTGGCGTTGGTGTAGCGCAGGGCGGACTGTCCGAGCACCGCGTTGATGGTGTGCCTTCCGAATGTCCTGTCATAGGCAAGCACGTTCTCGACCTGCCAGGTGTAGTACCTGTACATTGACTGTGAAGCGCTTGAACCGTAGTTGATCTTCTCGGTCACGCTTGCGTTTCCGTCCTTGTCGTAGGTCTCCTTCTCGGTGACGGTGTCATACTTGAAGGACTTGGAGGTGAGGAAGTATTCTTTGCTGTAACTGTTGCTGTAGACGTAGGCGAGGTCAAGCGAGACGGAGTTCCTGAACTTGAGACCGTCGATGAGGTTCAGCTCGGTGTTGAGTCCGGCGACGATCTTGTCGGTGCTTGTCTTGCTGCCCGGCATGTCGAGCATTGCGAGCGGGTTGGCCTGCTCGTTGTAGACACCGGCGTCGGCGATGGAATAGGCGACGCCTTCCGAGTTCCTGATGATGTAAGGATAGCCGTCAGGGTAGAGAGTCTTGTACCTCTCCTCATCTTCGGCGGTCGCGTAGACCGATTCCAGCGGAGACATTCCGAGGGCGGAGCCGAGCGGCGAGCCGTACTCCGAGTTCGTGGAAACTGCCGCCGACCTGATGTGGGCGTAGGAAATCTGGTTGCGCAGAGTGAGCTTGTTCAGCCAGTTGCGCTCTTTTGTCCTGTCGAAAAGAACGACTCCGACATTTTCCCTGAGAGTCATCCTGTTATAATAGGAACGGCCATAACTGCCACCGATGGTTCCCTTGTTGGAGAGATAACCGCCGGAAATGCTGTAGTCAACCTTGCCGTTGCCGCCCGACACGTTCACGTCGTGCTTGACGATAGGCGAGTTCTTGTCGAAGATGGCGTCAACCCAATCGGTTCCTTCTCCCAATGAATATGGATCGTCATAAATCGGGGCCTTGCCGTCGTTGAGCATACCTTCGTTCATCATTATGGCATATTCGGTGGCGTTGAGGACCGCTGGCTTTCTCCACGGATTCTGAAGGCCGTAGGAGAAGTCGTAGCTGACGTGCGTCTTGCCTTCCTTACCCTTCTTCGTGGTGACAAGGATGACACCGTTGGCGGCTCTTGCTCCGTAAACGGCACCGGAGGCCGCATCCTTCAGGACTTCGATACGCTCGATGTCGTTCGGGTTGATGAAGTCGATGCTTCCGGCAGGCATTCCGTCAACTATATAAAGAGGATCGGAATTGTGGATTGTTCCGACACCTCTGACTCTGACCTGCGAACCTGCGTCCGGAGAACCGGAACCCTGGGTGACGAGCACGCCTGAGGACATTCCCTGGAGCATGTTGTCAACCCTGGTGTTGGACTGGACCTTGAGGTCATCGGCCGTGATGCTGGAGATTGCGGCGGTCACAACGCTCTTTTTCTGGACGCCGTAACCGACCACGACGGTTTCTTCAAGCATCTGGGTGTCGGGAACGAGAATCACCTTCATTGCCTGTGCCGCTGGAAGTTCCTGCGCAACATAACCGATGAAGGAGAACTGCAGAACGGCACCTTGAGGGACGGTGATTTCGAAGTTGCCGTCGGTGTCGGTCATAGTACCGTTGGCGGTACCTTTCTGAACTACTCCGGCACCGATGAAACCGGCACCGTTCTCATCCAGAACGGTACCTTTGATTTGGATGGACTGTGACCAGGCGGTCGCGGATCCTATCCCGAGAAGACAGATGACTGTCAAAACAATCTGCTTTAGACTTTTGATGTTCATTGTTTCTATGGGCTTGTGTGGTTAATGTTAATGTAAAACAACTTTCTTATGTGGTTTTTCTTCCACAAAAATATCAATGAGAATCAAAAATAAAAAATCTTCACCGAAAATAGGGGTGCAAAGACCTTTGGTGAATGATAAAACCGCTGTAAGTGAATATATTAGGAATTTTTTAAACGACAAAAATAGTGGATTTTATAAAAGATTTTAAGCGGCCTAAATTATTTTAAGTGGGAGACTTTGGTTTGATATGTGGAGTTTAGGTATTGATTATCAGTAAGATAATGAATCATACGAAATTCGGAAAAAGTGGAAGGCAGGGAAGTTTTGGTGCCGGAACACCCGGTTTAGTGTCCACTTTTTTCGGATCAGTTCCCGATTTCCTTGATTCTCTCCTCGAAATTTTCCCTGTCTCCGAGGGCTGAATTCTTGATTTGAGCCCTGTAGTTGTAGATGGTGTTGACGGAGTACCGGAGCATCGCGGCGATGTCCGAGGACTGGGTGATTCCGAGACGGATCAGGGCGAAGATCCTCAATTCGGTGTTCAGAAGTTTCCCTTTCTTGAGTTCGATTCTCGCATCCTCCCGGAGAAGGGCGTTGAACTGGTCCACGAACTTGGGATACAGCTTGAGGAAGGCCTCGTCGAACATGTTGTAGAATTCCTTCAGTTCCTTCTCGACATTGCTTGGGGAGGAAGTGTCGGCGATCAGCTTGTCAAGGTTGCCGGACAGAGCGAGTTTCCGGACCCCGCTCTGGTAGGCCTTCATCTTGTCAATGTACTTTGAGCACATGCTGAGGAACAGCCCGATGTATTCCTCCTTCGCCGCGTTGGCCTCCTTGAGTTCGCGGTTCATTTTCTTGAGCCTTTTGTTGAAGTCGGCCAGGGTGTCGGAACCTTGCTTGATTTCCTTGTTCATCTCTGCGATCTTCCTGCCGTAGTTTATCTGGCGGCGGTAGAGCTTGAACAGCGCAATCGAGCCGATCAGAAGCAGCAGGGACAGAACGGATGTAAGCACGAGCATATTCCTGACCTTCCTCTGGTGCGTCTGCTGGATGTCCGTGTAACTTTTCTGGATGGCCGGCAGAATCGCCGCGATCTGCCACTGCCTGAGTTTGGCGTCGAATGCGATAGCGTCCTCGAGCGAGAAGCTGGAGTATCTGAACGCCCTTGCATATTCACCGTCCTTGAACAGGGCGTCCGCAAGACTGAAGAGCGAGGCGTTGTCCTTCGTGGCCGACTTGATGTCCGCCATCGCCGAGCGGATGAACCAGTTCTTCATCTCTTCGCGGCGGTTGAGCTGCTCGCAGATCCTGGCCTGGAAGTATGCGAGGTTGGCGTAGTCGTGACTGGCGGGGTCCATCACCGAAAGGGAGTGCCTGTTGATGAAGTCCGCTTGGGCATAGTTCTTCTCATCGATGCACTTGCGCACTGTTACATAGCGGCTCAGGCTGCTTGAAGGGTCCGCCAGGGCGAGCAGCCTCTCGCGGTAGTACGCCACTTTCTTCCGCATTGATCTGTCGGCTCCCTTCTGATTCTCGTCGTAATCGAACCAGAACCGCTGCAGGACATTGCAGTAGGCGATTTCCTGATCTTTCTTGAATATGGTCGTGTCCACCAGTGCAAGGTCGTTCCTGGCTTCAAGGAATTCTCCGGCTGCCGTGTTCAGCATCGCCTCTTTCAAATAGACATCGTTCAGCTTGCTCTTGTCGCCGAGAGTCAGGGCGATCCCCTTCTGCTTCTCAAGAGCTTCGGCGGCCTTGCCGTAGTTGAAGGGCTGGTACTCGTCGAAGAGTTCTCCATAAATAAGGTACTGCCTTTCCGGAGACACGCCGCGGGACTGCAGCGTGTTCTCTATTGTCTTGATGCGCAGTTTCTTGGCCGAGACATAGGTGTCCGCCTCCTCTATCGTCCTGTCCAGCTCATCCAGAAGTTCCTTCTGTGTCTGGGCACAGACGGCACTTGCCGTCGCCATAAGCGTTACGGCGGCGGCAAGCGTGAATCCTATGTGCCGTGAGACTGTCATATTCAGACATATTCAGATCAGAAGATCAAGGTGGCCTCGATCGGGAAGTGGTCTGAAATGAATGTCCTGTCCTGGTAAGGCTTCGTGATGGTCTCGTATTCCGTGCAGCTGCTGAAGCCCTTGAACCAGATGAAATCGATTATCGAATCTTCCGAAGCCCTGCCCCAGCCGTTGTAGGTGTTGTGATGGTCCGTCTTGACCGCCACGTCGCGGGCGTTCTTCATTATCTTCTTGAGGCCGTCGAGATCCGGACAGTCAACAGTCATGTTGAAGTCACCGGTCAGAATCATCGGAAGATTGTCAGGATTTATCTCCGCGATTTTGTCCACAATCAGTTTCAGGCCGTTTTCGCGGGCCTTTGAGCCGACGTGGTCAAGATGGGTGTTCACATAGTAGAACTTCCTGCCGCTCTTCTTGTCTTTCATCAAAGCCCAGGTGGCGGTGCGCTTGCAGGCGGCGTCCCAGCCGATGGAAGGCTCGTCCGGTGTCTCGGAGAGCCAGAAGGAACCCCATTTGACCAGCTTGACGGTCTTCTTGTTGTAGAAGATGTCCATATGCTCGCCTCCGTGCTTCCCGTCTTCACGTCCGACGCCGAAGCCGTTGTAGTCGTCAAGCCACTCCAGGAAGTGCTTCACCTGATAGTCAAAGGCTTCCTGGACTCCGAATATGTCCGGCTTCTGGTCTTTGATCATTTCTATCGAAGCCGGCCAGCGGTACATCCACGAATTGAGTCCGTCATCCTGATTGTAGCCTTTTTCATCGCCGCCGTTGCGGACGTTGTAGGAAATGACTTTTATGGAGGCCGTCTTGTTCTTCGGCGCAGCCGGACAGGTCGGCGCCACTAAGGCTGCCACCATAAGCGCAAAGATAATTTTTCTCATATCGACAGTAGTTTTGTGTTCAATCCTGTGCTTTTCTTCCGATCTTTGTCCTGATGCGGAAATGCTTCCGCAAATTTAAAAATCCTTGACAAATTATGCTAATTTTGCGTTCAGAAGATGGAACGGCTTCTGAATTCAAAATATTCATTCAATATGGCAGAAGAAACTTTCAATGAATACGGGAAAGAGCAGGCAATCGACCTGCTTTACGAAGGCAGCGGATTCTCCCGCCGTGGCGGAATTTCGTTCGTACCGGACCAGGGGGCGTCTGTCCGCACCGCCGCAAGAGTCTTTGCTGAAGGAACGGACTTTGACTTGACATATTTCCCGCTCAAGCACCTCGGGTACAAATGCACCGTGGCTGTGACCGGAGAACTTTACGCCGCGATGTCGCACCCACGGTTGCTGAACGTCATTCTCGGCGTTTCGGCCAAACTTGACTTTCCGCAGGTCAGGGACATCTGGAGCGGAATCCTGACCGCCGCCGGTGAACACGGCTACAAGGATGTCGCGCTGGATCTTGTGCCTTCCCGCAACGGACTGCTTATCAGCGTGTCGGCTGCAGGCGAGGAGACGAAGGCGACAAAAGACGGCAGGACTGCGGCCCGGAGTCTGGACCTGATCTGCATTTCCGGCCGGCTCGGAGCCGCCTTTCTCGGTCAGCAGATTCTGGAAAGGGAGAACAGGAAGTTCGCCCGGACAAAGGATGATTCTGTGCAGCCTGACCTTGAAAAATACAGGATGCTTGTCGGAAGTTATCTTAAGCCGGAACTTGACGCTGACGTGGTGTCGCGTCTGGAGGAGGTGCAGATTTATCCTTCGCACGGCTATTTCCTGACTTCAGGCCTGTCGGATGCTCTCAAGAGGCTTGTCAGGAGTTCCGGTCTCGGAGCGAAGGTTTATGTCGACAAGATTCCGTTCGAGGGCAACAGCTTCGCGGTCGGCAAGGAACTGGACATCGACCCCGTCTCCGCAGCGATGAACGGCGGGGACGACTGCCAGCTTCTGTTCACAGTCCCGATTCTGTCGGCGGAAAAGTTCCGCCGTGAATTCCAGACGTTCACGATAATCGGCCATCTTGCCCAGCCTGAGGTCGGTGCGGTGCTTGTTTCTCCGGACGGCCTGGAGCATCCTGTCACGGCGCAAGGCTGGAAGGAAACGGAATAAGGAACGTAGAACTGCTGCATTTCTGACTATGTTTTTCAAGAAGGCGCTCAGGATTCCGGTTGTGCTGACCGTGGCTCTGCTATGGTCCTGCGACACCGGGCTTTTCACTCAGATGAATTCTGTCCTTGACGATGTCGAAGCCGGAATGGGCTATGTCAACACCCTTGATTCCGAGGATATTGAAAGGATGGTGAACTGGTTTGAACGGCACGGCGACGAATCGCAGAAAGCCCGTGCCTTGTACTGCCTGGGCCGGCATCAGTTCAATTCAGGTGATTTCCCCGCTTCGATAGTGTCCTGCACCAGGGCCCTGGATTACGCTGCCAAGGCGTCGGACACTCTGCACGTCGGCCTGATCTGCTACGATATGGCCCACATCAGCAACGCTTCGGGCAATTCGACTGACGAGATGATGTATCTGGCGAGGGCTTCCGAGGCTTTCAATGTGGCCGGGGACAGGAATATGTCCCAGCAGGCAATCCTGGAAGTAGGACAGGCCGAGTCTGGCCTGGGCCGGTTCCCGGAGGCGGAGGCGATCTTCAAAAGTGTTCTTTACGAAGCCCACGAACTGAAGGACACTCTTCTGGAAATCCGTTGCCTGGAGTCCTATGCGTCTCTTGCCGTCAGCAGGGACACGCTGGATCCGGCTCTCGCCATAGACCTTCTTTCGCGTGCCGCCGTTGACCTTGGCTGGCCGCTTTCGAGCGCGGACAAAGGCATACTTGCATATTCATACTCCCTTACGGACAGGTTCGGCGAGGCCTGGAAGTGGCTCTCGGAAGCCAGGGCGTGCGCTGAGACCGACGCAGAATCCGCCGATGTCGATTTCCGTGAATATCAGGTCGCGTCCCGTGCCGGTGACTCAGGGCGCGCACTTGCCGCTTTGGAAAAGGTGATGGAATATTCCAACCGCACCCAGAGCGCGGCATTGTCCGATGTGGCGACCGTGGCGCAGAGGGATTATATTCAAAGTCAGTCACTTGCGGACAGGGAAAGGCTCCGTGCCGCCCGCCTGAAGTTTTGGGTGCTTGCCCTGGCTTCCCTTCTTGCCCTTGCCGCGGCTGCGGCATTCCATTATGTCAGGAAGGCTCAGGCCAGACGGCGGCTCGAAGGCGAAAAGGCTGAAACCGAGAGGTTTATGAATATAGCGGAAGACCTTCAGGCTCGTCTTTCCAGTTCACTTTGCGCCGCCAAGGGCCTTGACGGGTTGAATGTGCTCGAGCGGCTCTGCGAGCAGTATTATGTCTATGAGGGGACTGACAATCTTCAGCCGAAGATTCTGAAAGAGGTGAAGTCCATCGTCACGGGCCTCCGCAGCGACAGCAAGACCCACAGGAGCCTTGAGGAAGTTCTGAATGCGAATATGGACAACGTGATGTCGCGTCTTCGCTCCGCTTATCCGTCCTGGAAGGAGGATGACTTCCTGCTTTTCGCCTTCACTGCCGCCGGGTTTTCCAGCACCACGATTTCCGCTCTTATGGAAAAGGACAAGAGCATCGTGTACAACCGCGTCTGGCGTCTGAAAGGCCGCATATCTTCATCTGACGCTCCCGACAGGGACTTCTTCCTCGGCTGCCTGGAAAGGAAATGATTCCTTGATTTCGGGTGATTTTGCCAATTGCCGGATAATCACTATCTTTAGGGGCAAAGACAGTTACCGGTGATGAAACAGGACTTGAAATGGATTGTGACGCGGATTGACGGCAGAATCGCATCCGTGTCCGCAGACTACAGGCATTTTGCCGCCATTGCCCGGAAGGTTGCCTCCGGCCAGATAAAGGTCAGTTCGGAGATCTCAGTGCTGATGGAGGACACGGGCGAGATTGTGAATCTTTCACGGAAGGTCAGATGGGAGGACCTTTGCCTTTCCGGTACCGGTTTCCAGATGAATGTCTGGAAGGAACTGTTCCGCTTGACGCATCATCCGGACGGAACGCCCGTACTTCCTGGAGAAGGAGTCAATCTCTTGAGCTACAGCCAGCTGGCAGAAAGGTGCGGCAATCCTCGTGGTGTCCGTGCCGTTGCCCACGCGGTGGCCTGCAATCCTGTCGCCTACATCATTCCTTGTCACCTGATCATTCCGAAGGAATCGGTTGACCGCATCAGCGAGATTCGCGCGGTCGCGCAGAATACCATATTCAAAGGTGCCGACCTCTTCCTTCTTGACTCCATCGACTTCGGTGAATATGCCTACGGCAAGCGCCTGAAGCGCGACCTGATCGCCCTGCAGCTCACGGATGACGTCGAGTAGCGTGCTTCAATGTCCCGGTTTTTGCCAGAAGTCAGCACTGACTTATCCGCGCCGGCCGGACGTGGCAAGAATTGCGGATAGTAATCAGTATAATAAAGTATATTTAAAATTTTTTCTTTCTTTATTTGTGTCTGCCTTCTCTGTATGTTGTTCTATGCAAGAAGATTTCTTTGTAAGTGATCTTGCAATTGGAAAAACAGTATTTGAAAATGAATTGGGGATACAATGGTAAGGGTGATGAAGGAACATATTTTACATTACTTCCTTCCAGTAATTGGAGAGCTTCTGACAGCACTGCCAATGAGCCGATAGATGATGCTACGGCATGTTTGATCCGTCTTGAGAAAGGATATCAGAGATACTGTAGCCATGTTCTACAAGACCGACGGTATAGAATGGAAGACATCTTATAAACCCGAGTATGGAAATGACTATGAACTCGTGGTAAACATCCCCGGCCAGACGGGCATTTCAGCGACTACGCGCTTCCCGGAAGACTTGAGGTTGGTGTTTACCGAGAAGATGCTTTATGACGGCCGCCATCATTTCAAAGATGAAACTGATCATAGCCGTTGGAATCCTGAAAGGATAAGATGTTATGGGCAGGAAATCGAGCTTACTCCTCATAATGAAAGAGATACCGTCATATTCAAGATGCGGACGTGCGAGGTAAGGCAGGGGCGATACGTTGATAGCCTGGTGAAGCCAGACGGTTTTGTCTATAAGAAAAAAGGGGAGAGATTCAAAGTTTACGACAAGCCTTCTGAAGAACCTTGTAAACTTTGGAAACAAGAATCTACTTTTCAGCCAAGAAAAAAGTAAGGTTGTAGCAGTTTGCGAAGTCCGCAAGGACTATGGCTGTGACGGCTTCGACGATGACAGGGGTGCGGAGGGCGAAGCAGACATCGTGACGGCCGGGAACATTGAGGACTGTCTGTTCTCCAGTCTTGACATTCAATGTGTTCTGGGATTTCGTGATGCTTGAGGTCGGCTTGAAGGCGACACGGAATACTATCGGGGATCCGTTGGTGATGCCGCCGTTGACGCCGCCGGCGCCGTTCTTTGAAGTCTTCACGGACCCGTCTTGCAGTTCAAGCGGGTCATTATGCTGTGAACCTTTCATCCTGGCTGCGGCGAATCCGTCGCCGAACTCTATGCCGCGCACTCCCGGGATAGAGAACACTGCGTGGGAGATCCGGGATTCGACCGAGTCGAAGAACGGCTCTCCAAGTCCGGCCGGGACTCCGCTGACTGTACACTCCACCACTCCGCCGAGCGAATCTCCTTCCCGGGCGGTCCTGTCAAGCAGGTCGTCCCATTTGGAACTGTCTGATTCTCCGCCGATTTCAACCAGCCTTGCTGCGAAGCCAAAGCCGCACATCTTCTTGGCGATGACTCCTGCGGCGACCAGCGGGAGGGTTATCCTGCCGGAGAAATGACCTCCGCCGCGCGGGTCGTTGAACCCGTTCCACTTAACGGATGCCACATAATCGGCGTGTCCGGGCCTCGGCACGGCCTTCAAAGCCTCATAGTCGGAAGACCTGGTGTTGTTGTTTCTGAATATGATGGCGAGGGGCGCGCCGGTGGTGTGCCCTTCGAACACTCCGCTCAGGATCTCCGGCTCGTCGGCCTCGACGCGCGGCGTGGTGCCTTTGGCTCCGCTCTTGCGCCGCAGGATGTCAGGCATAAAGTCCTCTGTGCCAAGCTCCAGCCCGGCCTTGACCCCGTCCACGACAATCCCTATCGCATTCCCGTGCGACTCTCCGAAAATCTCAACCCTGAAATTCCTGCCGAATGTGTTCATATCCAAACTTTCCTGAATCAATCTATAAAATAAACTTTCCGGAATCAACGTTCCGCACAAAAGTACTCTTTTTCTACAAAAGCTTCGTAATAAAATAAAGTGTTATCTTTGTAGTTCGTTCTGAACGCTATGGACATTAAGGAAGAAGACAAGATCATACGTGAGGTCACCCGGCAGGAGTACAAGGAAGGCTTCGTCACCGAAGTCGGCCAGGACTTCATTCCGAAAGGACTGAACGAAGACATAATCCGCACGATCTCACGGCTCAAGGAAGAACCTGAGTGGCTGCTTGAATTCCGGCTCGACGCATTCCGCCGCTGGCAGAAGATGGAGATGCCTCAGTGGGGACATCTCGACATGCCGGAGATCGACTACCAGGACATAATCTACTACGCCGCACCGAAGAAGAACTCCGACAAGCCGAAGGAGATCGACCCGGAACTCGAGAAGACCTTCGAGAAACTGGGCATTCCTGTCAGGGAGCGCGAAGCCCTCGCCGGAGTCGTAGCCGTGGATGCCGTCTTCGACTCCGTCTCGGTCGCTACCACCTTCAGAGCCTCGCTGGCCGAAAAGGGAATCATCTTCTGCAGCTTCTCCGAGGCCGTCAAGGAGCATCCTGACCTCGTGAGAAAGTACCTCGCCTCGGTCGTTCCGGTCGGCGACAACTTCTTCGCCGCCCTCAACTCGGCGGTCTTCAGCGACGGCAGTTTCTGCTATATTCCCAAAGGAGTCAAGTGCCCGATGGAACTGTCAAGCTATTTCCGCATCAACGCGGCCGGCACGGGGCAGTTCGAGCGGACGCTCATCGTCGCGGACGAAGGCTCGCAGCTAAGCTATATGGAAGGCTGCACCGCGCCGATGCGCGACGAGAACCAG
This sequence comes from Anaerotignum sp., assembly GCA_963600795.1. GTDB lineage: Bacteria > Bacteroidota > Bacteroidia > Bacteroidales > UBA932 > Cryptobacteroides. The sequence goes on from CAVCDF010000043.1 coordinate 25,722, forward strand.
CTGCACGCGGCCGTGGTGGAGATAGTGGTCGAGAAGGACGCCGACGTGAAATATTCAACGGTACAGAACTGGTACCCCGGCGACGCGCAGGGACGAGGCGGCATCCTCAACCTCGTGACCAAGAGAGGAATATGCAAGGGCAGCGGCTCGCATCTGAGCTGGACTCAGGTCGAGACAGGCTCCGCCATCACCTGGAAATACCCTTCCACGATCCTCAAGGGCGACTACTCCTCTTCGGAATTCTACTCGGTCGCCGTTACCAACAATTTCCAGCAGGCAGACACCGGCACGAAGATGATCCACCTCGGGCGCGGCACCAGAAGCAGAATCGTAAGTAAAGGAATATCAGCGGGTCACAGCCAGAACAGTTACCGTGGGCTGGTGAGGATGAACCCGGGGGCCGAGGGGGCGCGCAACTATTCGCAGTGCGACAGCCTTCTGATCGGTTCGCAGTGCGGCGCGCACACCTTCCCGGACATTCAGAGCGCCAACCCTACGGCCATAGTGGAACACGAGGCCACCACCTCGAAGATCAGCGAAGACCAACTCTTCTACTGCAACCAGCGCGGCCTGAGTCCTGAGGATGCCGTCGGCCTGATCGTCAACGGCTACGCCCACGAGGTCCTTTCCCGCCTCCCGATGGAGTTCGCCGTCGAAGCCACCAAGCTTCTCCAGGTCTCCCTCGAAGGCTCGGTCGGCTGATGAATATGCCTGCGAAGATTCAGAAATGAATATATAATTTCTCCACACACTGACATTATTACGAGAAACATACCGATGAATTTTTTTGACATAGAAAACATAGCGTTCCAGATGGGCGGAACGGGAGTGAGCTGGCTGGAACTGCTCGGAGTCATCGCAGGACTGACCTGCGTGGTGATGGCCGGACGCAACTGCAAGTACAACTTCTGGGTCGGCTATCTGTACAACATCCTGCTCTTCGTCCTGTTCTGGCAGAGACACCTGTACTCGGCCATGCTCCTGCAGCCGATAGCGTTCGCCATCAACACCTACGGTCATTGGAGATGGACACATCCCCGCAACGGAGAACAAAGTTCGGCCGATGCCTCGGCGCTGAAAGTCACCCGGCTTTCGATGCAGGGCTGGTGCGCCGCGTTGACCGCCGTGGTCGTCGCCGGAGCAGTCTGGGGCTTCGTCCTCAGCAGACTCGGAACCGACTGGTTCACTGACATATTCAGTGCCGACCCCACTCCGTGGCTGGATTCGTACAGCCTGATGCTGACGCTGCTGGCGCAGTTCCTCTCCGCGCAGAAGAAATGGGACTGCTGGATCGTGTGGCTGGTCGTGAACCTCACGAACATCACACTTTACCTCAGCGCCGGGCTGGTGTTCATGCCGATAGTGAGCGCCCTGTACCTCGTGAACGGCATCTGGTCGCTCTGGACCTGGTTCAGACTGTACAAGAACAAGATGTAGTGAATAAAATACGACGATATGGCAGACATATTACTTAAGATAACCGACCTGCACGCCAGGGTCGGAGACAAGGAAATCCTGAAGGGCATCAACCTGGAGATCGGCCGCGGCGAGATCCACGCCGTGATGGGGCCGAACGGAGCAGGTAAAAGCACCCTGTCCTCGGTCCTGACAGGCAAGCCGAACTACGAAGTGACTAGTGGCTCGATCGAGTTCGACGGCAAGGACCTGCTGGCCATGAAGCCGGAGGAGAGGGCCTGGGCCGGGCTGTTCATGTCGTTCCAGTACCCTATCGAGATTCCCGGGGTGTCCATTACGAATTTCATGAAGACGGCCATCAACTCGAAACTGAAGGCCGAGGGCAAGGACCCTATGAAGGCCGGGGACTTCCTCAAGCTGATGAAGCAGAAGATGGCTCTGGTGCAGATGAGGCCGGAGTTCGCCAAGCGCGAGGTCAACGTCGGGTTCTCCGGCGGAGAGAAGAAGCGCAACGAGATCTTCCAGATGGCCATGCTGGACCCGACCCTAGCCATTCTCGACGAGACGGACAGCGGACTGGACGTGGACGCCCTCAAGATCGTGGCGGACGGAGTGAACGCTTTGCACACTCCGGAAAAGTCGGCGATTGTCATCACCCACTACCAGAAACTTCTTGAATATGTAAGGCCGGATGTCGTGCATGTCCTGAAGGACGGCCGTATCGTGGCCACCGGAGGTTACGAACTGATTGACAAGATTGAAAAGGATGGCTTCGAACAGTTCTAAAAACATAGACCACGGCAACTACGTTCCCTCGGCCGTGGCTCCGGGCCTGACCATCGAGGACGGCGGTCATCTCCGCCGGCTCTACGTGCTTGCCCCGGGCGGTCAGTCAGGACTGGCTGACGGCGAGGCTGCAGGCCGGGCCGGCATACAGTTCAGCAGCCCCGCGGACATTCCGGCCCATTTCATTCTCGGGGCGGACGCCTCGCTGGACCTGACCGTCATCGTCCTGCCGGGAATCTCGGCCAGCGTTCCGCTGGCCATAGACCTGACCGGAGAACATTCCGAGGTCAGGCTTTCGGGCATCTACCTGTGCGGAGGCAAGGACGAAGTCTCGTTCGACATCACTATGCATCACCGCAGCGGTGGCTGCACATCCCGCCAGACATTCAACGGACTTGCCGCCGGCGAAGCCAGATGCGGATTCTTCGGCAAGATCGTGATCGCGCCCGACGCTCAGAGGACGGAGGCCTGCCAGGAGAACCACAACATCCTCCTTTCCGAATCGGCCAGGGTCAACACGAAGCCTCGGCTGGAGATCTACGCCGATGATGTGAAATGCTCCCACGGGGCCACCGTCGGCAAACTGAACGAGGACGAACAGTTCTATATGCGGTCCAGAGGCATCCCGGAGGAAGAGGCCAAGGTGCTTCAGATGATTTCTTTCGTGGCTCCGGTGCTGGAAAGCATCCCTGAGGAGACCACTGACGGCTCTCCGTGCCGCTCCACCGTCGCAGACCTCGTCGAGAACGCCATCCGCTGCCTATGATCGTAAAGACAAATGTCAAGCTGAATCTCGGGCTGAGTGTCCTGAGGAAACGCCCCGATGGGTTTCACGACATCGAGACGCTGTTCGTGCCGTGCTTTGATTTCGGCGACACCCTCGAAATCGTCAAGGGCGATGACTACAGCCGGACCTCGGCTTCCTTGTTCGCCAGGTACGGTGAACCGGAGAAAGATTCTCCTCAGCTGGTCCAGGGAATATCCGAGGACGGCAAGCTGATGATTACCATCGCCAGGGCCGAAGGCGTGGACTGGAATCCGCTCAAGGACCTGTGCGCCAAAGCCTACTACGCTCTCGTCCAGGATTTTGACCTGCCGCCCGTCAAGATATTCCTTGAAAAGACCGCTCCCGTCGGGGCCGGACTAGGCGGCGGTTCGGCGGACGCGGCCTTCACCCTCAAAGCGCTGAACGAACTCTGCGGGCTGGATATTCCCGAGCAACGGCTTTCTGAATATGCCGCTTCGCTTGGCAGTGACTGCGCCTTCTTCGTGCACAACCGCCCTATGATCGGTTCAGGCAGAGGGGAAGTTCTTGAGCCTTACGATGTTGACCTTTCGGATTATGAAATCAAGGTCCTTGTCCCGGAAGGTGTGGCCGTGTCCACAGCCGAGGCCTACAAAGGGATAGTCCCTCGTGAGGCCGCGGCGGAGAACACCGCCTGCAACGACAAGGGAACAGCCGATGAAAAAGGCGACGGAACAGCAGCTCTTTCCGGAACTGTCTGCGCCCAGGAGAGTCTGAAAGAAATTCTGGCTAAGCCTGCAGAGCAATGGAAAGGCCTGCTGGTCAACGACTTTGAAACGACCGTATTCAAGAACCATCCCGAGCTGGCAGCCATCAAGCAGTCGCTCTACGATTCCGGAGCGGTCTACGCCTCGATGTCCGGCTCCGGCTCAGCCCTCTTCGCCATCTACAGAAAGTAGCGCGGGCAGATTCCAGGCTTAGGACCGATGGCTGCTTTAGCAGGAAGTCCGGGATTCCGGGATTTGCCGCTACTTCTTCAAATGGATTATTGTCAGCAAGTAGTTGTTGTTGCCATCCAGGTTGTCAAGTGATTCCGGATTGGAAAGGTATTCATGGAACTTTTTCGGCAAAGTGTCTATCAAAGTTGGATCCAAAAGACAAAACAGACAATCTCTTTTCATCACTTTGAATGACCCGGCAAGAATATCCTTGCCTATTGTTCCTGCATAGAACCAGGACCACTGTCCATTGTTGCGGAGTCCGCAGAATGACTCCTGATTCATCTGCCTCTGGACAGAAACACCGACAAACCGGTCTGAATCATAGCACATATATTGGCTGATCATAGCAAAGTCCTGTGCCATAAGAGATTCCATCGCAAAAAAAAGCGTCATCCGCTTTGAAGAAACTGTCGGGAATAGAATATTTGCCGAAATTGAATGATATTCCATCTGACATTTCCCCTTGAAAATATTTCTTGATGACGTTGCTGTACGAATCAACAATGAACAAGGTGTCGCCATTCTCTGAGAATATATTGCTTGTCGGCGTGAAGTTTATCACTTTCTCTTCAGATGGGTAGAGGTTCTTTGTCTCATCACCTATCAGAGCGAAGCGATACCCACGTCCTGAGCCGTAGCCATAGCCATAGCAGGTAAGAATACCGTCGTTCGTTTTCCACGACTTGTCTCCCAAAGCCGCTTCCTGTTGCATTTCCGAATCAATCAGTTCACCTTCAAGACTGAATCGCTGGATTTTTGAAGGAACTGAGAACACGTACAGTTCTTTGTTGTAATACTGTACATTGTTTATGTGAGCATATTCGCCAGGTCCATTCCCTTTTCGCCCGATATTGTTAAGGAATCGGCCGTCAGCAGAGTATCTGAAAATATTACCGTTTGTACAGTCGCTGACAATAAAATCATCTCCGGCAAGTGTAAGGTCCACATTACTGCCGAGCAAATGCTCTTCGTCCGTCTTCAAAGGAATTATGTCTATTGATGCGACATTCTCAAACAGGTGATTGACCGAATTGCAGAATTGAAAATCAACTATGTCTCCAGACATTGATTTCTTTCCGGAACAACCGGTGAACATTGCTACCCAGTAACAAAGTATCACCATCCCCTGAATTAATTTTCTTAAATTTGATTTCATATCCAAAATTATCTCAGGTCACTATTTAGATATTTTTCAGCAAGGTGTTCAAAATACAACTCTGATGATCCTATGTAGTATTTAGATGTTACCAGTATATTGCAAATGCTGCCTTGATCAGAAATGAAATAAATAATTTGGCCACAATCAGGAAGATAAGAGTCTTTTAAGTTGTATGGGTCATAAGTCCTTATTGAGATTCCGAGTTTTTCAATAAAGTGTACTAATAAGTCAGTTTCTCGGTCTTAGGCTTGGCCGGACGGCCGCGCTTCTTGACGGCAGGTTTGGCTTTGGAGATGTAGACAGGGGCGCAGCCGTCGGGGATGTCGAAGCCGAAGGCCTTGCATATCTCCACCTGCGCTCCGACGAACGGAGTGATGAACTTCATTCTGCCGGCGTGTTCGATACACCGGACGGTGCGCATCTCCCCAAGTATGGCCTCCGTCGAGTCGAACTGTCTGTGCAGATATTCATCGCTTTCCCAGACGGAACGCACGTATGATGCGAGTATCAGTCCGACAAAGCAGATGAACATCCTTCCGTGTTTTCCGCCCTCGGACCAGGTTCTGAGGCGGTCCTGACCCAGCGGACCTTTCTGCAGAGCGAAAGCCTTCTCCTGCTCGTCCCTCATCCCGTAGTTGTCCTTGGCCTGCATCGGGTCGAAGTCCACACCGAAGGTCTTGCTCGCGAAGAAGCCCGCCGTCAGCAGCATCTCGTCGGCCTTGGCGCGGTTCACCTCGAACGAGGCTATCGTGTCATCTTCGTTGAACGTGAGCAA
>CAVCDF010000044.1:0-13628 GCA_963600795.1 Anaerotignum sp.
CTTCAGTTCAGAAGGCAACTGACTGTTACCGCCTTGTCCACGGTGAAGGCGACGGGCTTCCCGGTCTGATAATCGACTATTACAACGGGGTCTGCGTGATGCAGGCTCATTCTGTCGGGATGTTCCGCTCCAAATCCGCTGTCTGCGAGGCTCTCAAGTCAGTCTATGGCGCATCTCTCAAGGCGGTTTATGACAAGAGTTCCGGCACGGCCCCTTTCAAGGCAGGTCTGGAACTGGTGGACGGGTACCTCTACAAGGCTCCGGGATTCACTGACGACGAACAGGTAGTCCTTGAGAACGGACACAGATTCCTGGTCAACTGGACCGAGGGACAGAAGACAGGATTCTTCCTTGACCAGAGGGAGAACCGCGCTCTTGTCGCCAAGTATGCCAAGGGCCGCAACGTCCTGAACCTTTTCTGCTACACCGGCGGATTTTCCGTTTATGCTCTCGGAGCCGGTGCCCTCCACGCCGATTCTGTGGACAGCTCCAGAAAGGCGATCGATATGGTGGACAGGAACGTGGCTCTGAACGGCTTCGGCAGTTCGGTCCACACGTCCTTCTGCTGCGACGCCATTGACTTTCTGCACAAGGTCCCGGAGGACAAGTATGACCTGATCATCGTGGATCCGCCTGCATTCGCCAAGCACAGGGGAGCGCTGAACAATGCGCTCAGGGCCTACCAGAGGCTCAATGCGGCCGCAATCTCGAAGGTGGCTCCCGGCGGACTAGTCTTCACGTTCAGCTGTTCGCAGGCCGTTGACAAGGAGGCTTTCGCCCTTGCCGTTTTCTCCGCAGCCGCTCAGACCGGCAGAAGCGTCCGCATCCTTGACCGCCTCAACCAGCCGGCTGACCACGCGGTCAACATCTACCATCCGGAAGGCGAATACCTTAAAGGCCTCCTGCTCTACGTGGAGTAGGAGACCTTCAATCCTTTTTTGCATTGCCCCGTCCGGGCCGGTCCGGTCTGCGGGGAATTATTTCTTCAGAAGTTCGTCGATGTGTTCGGCGTAATCCAGCGTGGAATCGAGGTAGAAGACTATTTCCGGCACTATGCGCAGCTGCTTCGCCACCTGGTGCCCGAGTTCGCCTCTTATGGTCTTCACGTTTTCCTGCAGAAGTTTCATCACCTCCTCGGCCTTGGCGGAAGGGAATATGCTCACGTAGGTCTTGGCAACCGACAGGTCCGGACTCACCCTGACCTCGCTCACGGTCACCATGGCACCTCCGAAAGCGGCCATCCCTTTGCCCCGGATGATCTCGGCAAGATCCTTCTGGATCTCCCTCGCCACTTTGAGCTGTCTTGTGCTTGCTGGTTTCTCCATACTACAGAACGTTGATTATGAAGTAGTTCTTCTTGCCTTTCTGAGCGAGGATGTACTTGCCGTCCACGATGTCCTTCTCGGAAATCTCATAGTTGACATCGGCGACCTTGTCCTTGTTGATGCTCACTCCGTTGCCCTGTACCATCTTCCTGGCCTCACCCTTTGAAGGGAAGACCTGGGTCTTGACGGCGAGGAAATCGAGGATGTTGCAAGGCAGGTCGGCTTTCTGCACGTCGAATGTAGGCACGCCGCTGAACACTGCGAGGAATGTCTTCTCGTCAAGTTTGCGCAGTTCGTCGGACGTTGAGTTGCCGAACAGCATCTTTGAAGCGGAAACCGCGTTGGCATATTCATCGGCTCCGTGGATGGTCGTCGTGATCTCCTTGGCCAGAAGCTGCTGGAGCGACCTGCGTCCCGGATCCTGACGATGCTCCTCGATGGCTGCGTTGATGGTCTCCTTGTCCAGAAGGGTGAAGATCTTGATGTACCTCTCGGCGTCTTCGTCACTGACGTTGAGCCAGAACTGGTAGAACTCGTAAGGTGAGGTCTTTTCAGGGTCGAGCCAGATGTTGCCCTTCTCCGTCTTGCCGAACTTGGTGCCGTCGGCCTTGCGGATCAGAGGGCAGGTGAGGGCGAAGGCATCGGTCTTGCCGAGCATCCTGCGAATCAGTTCTGTGCCGGTCGTGATGTTGCCCCACTGGTCGCTTCCGCCGAGCTGGAGACGGCAGCCCTTGTTCTCGTAGAGCCAGAGGTAGTCGTAGCCCTGGAGAAGCTGGTAGCTGAATTCGGTGAAGGACATCCCCTCGCGCGATTCGGTGGAAAGACGCTTCTTCACGGAATCCTTGGCCATCATGTAGTTGACGGTGATGTGCTTGCCCACGTCGCGGATGAAATTGAGGAAGGAATATCCCTTCATCCATTCGTAGTTGTTGACAAGCTCGGCTCTGTTCGGGGCATCCGAATCGAAGTCCAGGATCCTGGACAGCTGCTTCTTGATGCCGGCGATGTTGTGCTGGAGCGTCTCCTCGTCCAGCAGATTCCTTTCCTGCGACTTCATCGAAGGGTCGCCGATCATTCCGGTGGCTCCGCCGATCAGTGCGATAGGCTTGTGGCCGCACTGCTGGAAGTGCTTCAGGATCATTATGCTGACAAGATGGCCGATGTGCAGGGAGTCAGCCGTCGGGTCGATTCCGACGTAGGCGGCCTGCGGGCCTTCCATAAGTTTCTCCTCAGTTCCGGGCATTATGTCCTGGATCATTCCTCTCCATTTGAGTTCCTCTACGAAATTCTTCATTCTATTATCTGTTTTTCTTATTTTAGACCAATTTTGTGCAAAGTTAGGCAAAAATAACGTAAATTTGCAGGCTGGAAACGAAATTAACAGTTTAAAGATTAACGAATATGAGAAAGAAAATCGTAGCCGGAAACTGGAAGATGAACACGACTCTTCCTGAGGGCATCGAACTCGCGAAAGCAGTCGCAGCCAAGTCCGTTGAAACTCCTGAGAACGTAGGCCTCATCGTGGCCGCTCCTTTCACCCATCTCGCCTCCGTAGCCGAGGTCCTGAAGGGATCGAAGGTGGAACTCTCAGCCCAGAACTGCGCTGACCACGAGAAAGGCGCCTACACGGGTGAGGTTTCAGTGAATATGCTTACTTCCGTAGGCTGCCAGTGGACCATCCTCGGACACTCCGAGAGAAGGCAGTACTATGGTGAGACCGATGAGAAGCTCGTCGAGAAGACAAAGCTCGCTCTCGCCGCAGGTCTCGGCGTGATTCTCTGCGTAGGTGAGAACCTTGAGCAGAGAGAGGCCGGAAAGCACTTCGAGGTTGTCACCGAGCAGACCAAGAACGTCCTCTACAACTTCACCGCTGAGGAGATGGCAAAGATCATCGTCGCTTACGAGCCTGTGTGGGCCATCGGAACAGGCAAGACCGCTACCGCTGAGCAGGCCGAGGAAATCCACGCCTGCATCCGCAAGGTCCTCGCCGAGAAGTTCGGTGAGACCGTAGCCGAGGACACCACAATCCTCTACGGCGGAAGCTGCAAGCCGTCCAACGCCAAGGAACTCTTCGCGCAGAAGGACATCGACGGCGGACTCATCGGCGGCGCAGCCCTCAAGGCGGACGACTTCATCGCCATCGCCCAGAGCTACTAGGCCTGTAACTGCTGATCCACAGGGATACAGGAAGTCTTTACTTCAGGACCCGGACGGTGACCGCCGTACGGGTCTTTTCTTTGCCGCACCAAAGCCAGAAACGGTCTCCGTCCGTCTTCACAACCTCGAACCTGTCCTTGACAGACTTGACTTCACCGCCGGAAGTCCAGCTCACGGTCGCATCGATTTTCTGCCCCACGTTTGCTGGCATCTCAGAACATCTGACCGCGAACCAGTTCTTCATCGCATCGTCTCCGGCCTGGAATTCATTGTCCGACGAGCTGAACCCGAGCTGCCAGGTCAGGGGGTCGTACTTGAGCAGCGTCACTCCGTTGACCCTGAGCGCGATGTCGGGATCCGTCAGGAACGCCTGGTCCGGTTCGGCAGTCCTGCTGCAGGATGTCAGTACGGCGGCAATCACGATGGCTGCCGTACTGAATGTACGTAGGCATATTCTCATAGCACTGTGATTTCTTTGATGAGCGTGACTTCGGTGCCGTCCACGCGGGTTACGGCCGCCTTCAGGGTCCCGGATTCCGTGACTGTGAAGTAACCGCTCGCGCCTGCTGTGACTTTTGTCCCGTCGTAGTACCAGTCAACCTTCGCGCCGGGAGCGTTGTGGACCCTGAGCGGGAGCCCGGTGCCGGAAGGAAATCTTCCGTCCCGGCGGACGGCGGAGAGGTGTTCGAGATAGATGAACGGTCTGTTGCCGCTCTTGTACGATTTCGTCAGGAAGTCGCATTCCACCGCGTCTCCGGTAAGGTCGCCCTTTCGGAATCTGACGGTCGCCGAATATGCCTTCGTGGGCGTCAGCCCTTCAAGTGTCAATGAATATCTTCCCGGTTCGAACGCTTTGACGGTCACGGTTTCCGTCTTGCCGGAAGTCTCACCCCAGGTTACCTCTGCCTCGCCGTCATATTCGGAAATGTCCGATTCCCAGGTGAGGATGGCCGCATCCTGATAGACTTCCTGCTTGAGGCCGGTGACCGACGGCATCACCTCGCCGCTGTCGTGGACTGTGAACCGGACCTTTGAACCGCTGCGTGAGATGCCGGAGATTGAAAGCGGCGATTCCGTGCCGTCGTTGAACACGAAAGCCGGATCCGTCGAAACAGTGAAGGATGTCCTGTCCTTGTACGGAAAGAAGACCTGGCTTACGTCCATGGCTTTGTCCAGCGGCTCGACCAAGTCTGCGCACTGGTGCTGGGGATTGCAGTTGATTTCGTTGTAAACCCATCTGTACCAAGCTGTCACATTGCCTCCTGCCTGGTCGGAACGGCCGGCGTCGCGGTTGGACATGTCCACGTGATAGACCACCAGGCCGCTCCCTCCGATGAAGGCGTCCCAACCATTCTGTTTCCTGCACTCGAACAGAAAGAATTCATTCTCGTCATTCGGGTTCCGCTGGATGAGGTACCTTCCGTTCTCGTCAATCGGTTCAAGTTCGCATGTCCCTTCCGTCAGTTCTTCCTGCATTCCCGTACCCAGCTGGTAACGGTCCAGCGCATTGTAGTTCGGGGGAGTGTTCCCGTTGTCGTTGTAGTTCCCGCTGTCCATAAGCGAAGTGGAACCCCAGAGGGCGTCGGAAACGCCGCCGCTGCCTTCCTGGTCGGTGTCATAGACGTCGGACAGGCCGAGTGTGTGGCTGTACTCGTGGCAGAATGCGCCGATGGTGGCGAGCCCCCATACAATCCGGCCGCTGCTGCTCTGGCCGCTGACCGTAAGTTCGGTGGACATAGCGTAGCCGCTGACTTTCTTTCCGTCCAGCACCAGCCCGTCCTCCACCTGCCAGCTGTGCGGCCAGATGCAGTCCGCGTCAGCACCCTCCGCCTCGCTTTTTCCAGCCACGATCACGAACAGGTTGTCCACGATTCCGTCGCCGTCATCGTCGAACTGGGAAAAGTCTGTCTCATCGTCAACGAGCCGGCACGCTTCCTTCACCAGTTCCCTCGGGTTGGAATCTTCTCCGGCCTTGTCGTCCCGGTTCTTCCCGTAGTACGCGTAACCTTTTGACACTGTGACTATCTCGCTGACGGTGAAATCGAATGAACAGCTCCCCAAAAACTGGTCATCAAGATAGTCCGCGACGCTGTTCGTGCCGCTGCTTGAGATAACCCTGACAAAATCGCTCCGCCTTGTCTCCGGGTTCTGGAATTCAAGGTCCCTGAACTGCGCCAGAATCACGAGGCAATGCTTCTTTTCCGGGACCGAACCTCTTGTCGCATACTGTTCCCAGCCGGCTGTCCCGCGTTTCTTTTCAGCCGCAAGCGCCATTCCCCTGCGGGCCGTCGACGCTTTCGCGGCCAAGGCACTGTAAGGAATGTTCCTGCTTGCGCTGATGACAGACTGCGGGGCTTCCTTGCCTACTTTGTGGCCTGTGGCCCTGCGGCTTCCGTCTGCGCTGAATTCGGCGAACTGGTAGAATCCGTCGGCGCCCTTCGTCACGGCGCATCCGTCGGCGGTGGTGAGCACTCTTGAATATTCATCGCCGGAAAGTCTCGCCTTGAAGGATGTACCGTCAGGCTGGTACATAAGGAAGACACCTTTGCGCGCGGGGGAACCTGACGCGGTAAAGGCGGCAAGCATAAGGAATATTATTGCGTATGTACGGTACTTCATTCCGTGAAAAGTTTCGTGCGGGAACCGGCCGTGGAACCGGCAGTCAAAAATAAGGACGGCCAAACTGTCGGATGGCCGTCCTTATAAGGGTTGGAGCGAAAACTATTTCTTTGTTTCAGCTACAGAAACCTTTCTGAACTCCTTAAGGTCCTTCATCAGTTCGAGGGCGGCCTTGCGGGCGCGGGCGCCGGCAGCCTTGTTGCCCTTCTCAACCTGAGCGTCAGCGTTCTCTACGAAAACGTTAATCTCTTCCTTGATTTTCGCGACAAGATTTTCCATTTTTTTGCTTTTTGTAATTGTTAGAGTATTGTTTGTCTGATATATGCAGTCCAATCTTGTGTGCAAGATATGCAAAAAAATGAAATAAACAAACTTTTGACTTGAAAAAAGTGCGTTTTTGGCTGTTTCAGACCTCTTTTACGGCGTTTTGGGGCTTGACGTTGAGCAGATTCATCGCTCTGTCCGGTCCGACGAGAGCGAAGTTCTTGATGCCTTCAATCACTTTCCCGCAAAGCTGCGGAACCGCAGCCTTTTCCTCGGCCGTCAATTCTCCGATGACGTAGTCCACCTGGTTTCCCTTGGAGAAATTGTTGCCGATTCCGACCCTGATTCTTGTCCATTGGGTCGAGTCGAGACGCGCCTGGATGTCCTTAAGGCCGTTGTGTCCGCCGTCGCTGCCGTTTTTGCGCATCCTTATCGTGCCGAACGGCAGGTTGAGGTCATCGCAGACAACCACAAGATTCTCGAGAGGGAGTTTCAGCCTGTCCATCCAGTAACGGACGGCGTTTCCGCTGAGATTCATATAGGTGGAAGGCTTCAGGAGGTAGAATCTGCGTCCCTTGAAGGTGATTTCCGTGACATCGCCGTAGCGTTCCGTCCTGAAAACAGCATTGGATGCCTGAGCCCAGGCATCCAACACCATAAATCCCATATTGTGTCTGGTAGAAGCGTACTCCGCGCCGATGTTTCCCAATCCTGCGACAAGGTAGTTCATTCCAGAATCTTCTTCAACGGGTTGACGGAGGAATCTACTCAGCAGACTCCTCAGCTTCATCTCCAGCGCCCTCCTGAGCGGCCTGGGCGGAAATCTGACGTGTAGCCTTGACTGTGCAGATGATCATCTGCTTAGGAGAAACCACGTTAACGTTCTCGACGTTCACGTCGCCTGCGATGATTCTCTTCTCGATGTCGAGCTTGGTCACGTTGAGGGTCACTGAGTCAGGAAGGTCCTTCATAAGGGCGCTTACGCGGATCTTTCTGCTTACGAGAACGAACTTGCCGCCTCTCTGTACACCTACAGGGTGACCGGTCACCTCAATCGGAACGCTGACGGTGATAGGCTTCTCTTCATTGACTGCGAGGAAGTCTGCGTGGAGGCAGTTGTCCTTTACAGGATGGTACTGGAGCTCGTGGGCTACGGCCATATATGTCTTGCCGTTGTCAAGCTTGATGTCGATGATGTAGGATGCAGGAGTGTGGGTGATGCCCATCAGGTCTTTCTCTGAAACTGTGAAGAGAACGTTCTCCACTCCCGGTCCGTAAAGGTTGCAAGGAACGAGGCCCTGCTTACGGAACGCTTTGATTACGGCCTTGTTGCCGACTTCACGGACTTTGCCGTTGAGTTCAAAATGCTTCATTTTGCTGTTTGTTTAAAATGTGTTACTCAGTTCCGGATTCCCGGAACCCCATTGCACCAAAAGCGCACGCGCTTTGTAATTGCGCGGCAAAGATAGGAATAATTTGTAAATCAGCAAAGAAACGTGCGGAATGTTTTCAGTGTCCTGCACGTGCCGCCGTGCCTATTGCACCAGCCCTGTCGCCTTGTTCCACGGCTCGTCCTTGTAGTAGTAGTCAAGCACCGGGGTTCCGGCCTTGGGAATGTACATGCTGAATCCGGAATAGGTGTCGATCTTCAGGCTGATGAAAGTCGGCGTGCAGTTCTTGTAAACCACGCAGTCGTCCATCGCCGTCCTCAGCAGGCTGAGGTCCGAGTCCGAGGCGCCGCATTTGACGAAAATGTCCTCGAGGTCGTAGAAATAGTGCCTTGATCCGCTGGAAGCGTACCTGAAATAGCCCTGTATGTCATCGGTCGGGGCATCGTCGATGGCGGCCCTGTAGGTTTTGATGAGATCCGAGCAGACTTCCGCCAGCTTTGCAAGTCCGTCTGTCCTGACCAGATTGAGCGTTACGGACCGGAAAGACTGGTCGGTCTTGCTGTTGTACCTTTCGAAGGAATCTTCGTACAGGCCCACAAGGTCTGGCGACGAGCCTTTCAGAAGGAAGCCCGTAATCTTGGAATAGTCGAACGAGCCGTCAGCCATCACTTCGGTAGGAGATCCGCCGATGTAGTCCGCTGCATCCTTGAGCCCGTAGAAAACTTCCACTCCGGCGGTGAAGCACATATCGAAAAGCAGGTAGTCAAGATGGTAAGGAATGGCGCCGGCCAGGTCGGAGACCGTCATCTCGTGACCGTAATACTTCCCCTCGATCTCGTCGTTGCCGAGGCTTCTGACCATTCCGTGCCAAGGATCGATGTCCGCAAGGTCGCCTTCCGGGACCGGAAGCCTTGATATGCCTTCGGAGCAGACGGATGCGGTCGCTATTGATGACGTCTCCGAACCGCTTCCGATCCACCAGTGGTCGCGCTCGAACTTCGACGGGCTGGCATAGTAGCCGGCCGGCAGCCATCCGGATCCGTGGGAGGAGAACACCATCCCGTAGCCTTTGGCAGGGAATTCTTCGCGGACATATTCAAGGACAGCCCTCATTGTCGTGGGGTCTGCGGCGATGAACGATTCGCTGAAGGTCTTCAAAGTGTCAGATATGATTTTGTCCTTCGATTTGTAGAGACGCCTGATGTAGGACTTGACGGGACTCAGGTCATTGCCGGCTATTCTTGAATATACGAGCACCACGTCTCCGTTCTTTTCGGGGAAGTAGCCTTCCATCAGCTCCTTGTCCAGGTCGCTTCTGATGTCGGTGTTCAGGCTGTTGAAGCCGCAGGCGTAAATAAGCAGCACTCTGCGGTTTTCGTAGTCAGGTTCGTCCGGGCCGTTCTTGCGGCAGCAGGTGAAAGCCGCCGCGATAGCAGCGACGGCCGCAAGCCTGATGATGTGCTTTGTAATATTCATAGCTTTTGCGTCAGTTTATGTCAGTCAGCTTCTGTGTAAAGCTGGCAACAGACAAAGATAGTCATTTATGGTCATTTTGCCGTAATGTTGGAAAAAAAGTGCCTGGGGTTTCATGAAAGAGCCGTCAATCCGTTCCCGACGGCGGCCGGTTGGACAATGTTGACTGATTGGACAATATTGACTAACTTAGCGGCCGGTAAATTCACCGGCAGGCAAAACCGCGCATTTATGAAAAATATCATTTGCTTCATCCTTTGTGTTTTCTCCTTCGCCGTCCTTTGTGCGCAGGAACGATTTGACAACTATCCTCTTCCGTCGGCTCCCGACACGCTGAAGATCCTTGCCGTCGGCAACAGCTTCTCAGATGACGGCACCGAGTACATCCCGGGTCTTCTGGAGGCCGCAGGCATCCGCAATGTCATCATCGCAAGGCTGTACATCGGCGGATGCTCTCTGGAAAGGCATTGCAAAGAATATTCCGAAGGCCTTCAGAATTACACCTACTACAAGTCTACGGACAACAGGTGGGTGACGGTGAGCAAGAATGCGACAATGCTGGACGGGCTGAAGGACGAGGCTTGGGACGTGATAACTGTTCAGGAATCCTCCGGCATTTCCGGGACTTATGGCAATTACAGCGAGTGGCTTCCGCAGCTGGTCGGCATAATCAGGAAGGAGGCTCTCAACCCGAGGGCCGCCATCGTGTGGCACGAGACCTGGGCCTATGCGACCAATTCGGTCCACGGAATGTTCAAGGTTTACGGAGGCGACCAGCAGAAGATGTACTCGTCCATCGTCGAGTGTGTGGACAGGGCCACGAAGGAGTTCAACATCCCTGTAGTGATCCCGTGCGGTGATGCGGTGCAGTACGCCCGCGGTACGCGTCTCAACAACATCGGCGAAGTGCCTTCCGACTGCAAGGTCTATGACCTGACACGTGACGGCTACCATCTGTCGCGCCAGTTCGGGCGCTACATCGCCGCCTGCACCTGGTTCGAAACCCTGATCCGGCCGACGCTGGGCATATCCGTCAAGCACAATTCCTACACTATGCGGGACACGGAGTACAGCATCTCTGCCAAAGATGCTCGACTTTGCCGCAAGTGTGCGGTCAAGGCAGTAAGGGACAAGAAGTAGGACTTCCGATGACTGCGCTGAACAAGGAAGTCCTCAGGCTTGCTCTGCCGAGCATCCTTGCCAACCTGTCCGTGCCGCTGGTCGGGATGGTGGACATAGCCGTCGCCGGTCATCTTGACGTTTCGGCCGCGGCGCTGATCGGCGGAATCTCCGTAGGTTCGCTGATGTTCGACCTGCTCTACTGGAACTTCGGATTCCTCAGGGCCGGCACCGGCGGACTGACCGCTCAGGCTTTCGGCCGTGAGGACTGGAAAGACTGTTCGGCGAATCTTGTGCGGGGTGTCGGCCTTGCGCTTGCGGTCGCCCTGCTGCTGCTGGCAATCCAGTGGCCGTTCCAGAAACTCATCTTCTTCTTTGTCGGCTGCACGGACGAAGTCCGGACTCTTGCTCTGAAATATTTCTACATACGGATCTGGGCCGCTCCGGCGACCTTGAGCCTGATGGCGTTCCGCGGATGGTTCATCGGGATGCAGGACACGTTCAGTTCGATGTTGACCGACCTGGTGGTGAACGGAATGAATGTCGCGCTCAGCCTGGTTCTCGCCTTCGGCGTTCCCGGGACAGGCTTCGGGGGGATAGGCTATGCAGGAATCGCCTGGGGAACCGTTCTGGCCCAATACTCCGGACTCGCCTTCGCCATTGCGGTCATATTCATCAAATTCAGAAAGGTAATCGGTCCCGGCCTTGAACCGTGGAATTTCAGGCAGGCTTTCAGAAGGGCTACGCTCAGGCGTTTCTTCTCCGTCAACCGTGACCTTTTCGTCCGTTCTGTCTGCCTGATAGTCGTCTATCTCGCCTTCACCGCGATTTCCGCGCGTTTCGGGGATGTGCTTCTTGCCGCCTGTTCGATAATGATGAAACTTCTCCTGATCTTCTCCTATTTCACGGACGGCTTTGCATTCGCGGGCGAGGCTCTGACCGGGCGGTTCGTCGGAATGCGCGCTCCGGATTCTGTCAGGCAGACCGTCAGGCTGGTCTTTCTCTGGAGTATGGGAATCGGGTTACTTTTTGTTGGAATATACGCTCTGACGGGCGTGCCGCTGCTCCGTCTGATGACATCCGACGGAGCTGTGGTCGATGCTGCGCGCGTATTCCTGCCCTGGCTGATTCTGATTCCTCTGGTCGGCTGCCCTGCGTTCACCTGGGACGGAATCTACACAGGCGCCACCGCGACTCGCGCTATGCGTGACTCCAACATCGGATGCGTCGTTGCGTTCTTCGCGGTATGGTTTGCAGGAATATGCCTGTTCAGACCTTCGGGTCCCGCAGCTGCCCATCTCCTCTTTGCCGCCTACTACGCTCACCTGATCTACAGGTCTCTCTACCAGACCGTCTCCTACCGCCGTTCGATCCTCACCCCTCTTCTCTGATCCTCTGGCATAATATGATGCTTGTCAGGTGGCGGAATGTGACGTGAGTGAAGGAATGGTTACGGGCGCGGCCAGCCGGCGGGCCGATACCTATTCCTTGCGGAAATATTTACCGATGACCGGAACCGCCGAGAGCGGAAAGTCTCTCCTGACGATGAGAACGCAGAACGCCAGCACGAGAACGGCGTTGACCGCAAGCGCCGGCACCGTGCCGAGGAACTTGTTGGCCAGCACCATCCCGGCGCAAAGCACGGCTGCTGCGGTCACATAGATTCCGATGTCCTTCAGCGGATAGTCGATCGGGTATTTCTTCTGCCCGACGAAATAGGACAGAAGCATCGCAGTCGCATAGCCAGCGAATCCGGCCCAGGCGCAGGCCATATATCCCGCCTTCGGAATGAAAATGATGTTGACTGCGAACAGTACGAGGCATCCGGCTCCGGAAAACACCGCTCCCCACAGTGTCTGGTCAGTCAGCTTGTACCAGAACGACAGGTTGAAATAGATTCCCATCATTATCTCGGCGGCCATCACGATCGGGACGACCTTGAGGCCCTCCCAGTAGCCCGGGCCGATGATGTACTTCAGCAGGTCGAGGAACCCGATGACGCAGAGAAAGGCCAGAAGCGTGAATATGATGAAATACTTCATCGCCCTGGCGTAAGTCTCCTTGCTGTCCTTTTCCGCCGAACTGCCGAACACGAAAGGTTCGTAGGCATAACGGAAAGCCTGGGTTATCATCGCCATTATCATCGCTATCTTCACGCTGGCGCCGTAGATGCCAAGCGGAACGGACGACCCCTCGCCGTAGATGAACGGGAATATGATCTGCGAGCCGCTCTGGTTGAGTATGCCGGCGATGCCGAGCACCAGGATCGGCCAGCTGTAGCCCAGCATCCGGCGCAGCAGTTTTCCGTCGAATCCGTAGCGGAACCCTTTAAGTTCCTTGTAGAAGAAAAGCGTTATGAGGCCGGTGCAGGCCAGGTTGATGTAGAACACGAAGCCGACATCCAGACCGTCATCGTAGATGCCCCAAGGGTTCAGCCCGAGTGCCGGAAGGACTACGAAGTAAATGAGGTTCAGGGAGATGTTCAGCCCTATGAACAGCAGTTTGAGCGCAGCGAACTTGAGCGGACGCTTCTTGTAGCGGAGATAGGCGAACGGAATGCACTGGAATGCGTCCAGGGCCACTGTGGCGGCCATAGCCCAGACATATGACGGATGCGAGGCGTAACCGAGGGCCGATGAAATCGGGTTGATGAACAGCAGAACCAGGCCGAAGAAGAGCAGGGAAGTGGTCAGGACCGATGTCAGGATGGTGGAATAGACCTTGTCCGGATTCTCGTCGCTGCGGTTGGCGTAGCGGAAGAACGTTGTCTCCATTCCGTAGGTCAGGATGACCAGAAGAAGCGCTGTGTAGGCGTAGAGGTTGGTGACTATTCCGTAGTCTCCGCTTGACGAGGCTATCTTGTAGGTGTACAACGGAGTCAGGAGATAGTTGAGGAATCTCCCTATTATGCTGCTCAGACCGTAGATTGCGGTGTCCTTTGCCAGTGACTTCAGATTTGCCATATTCAGAAGTTCTAAGAAGCTCTTTGCCGGTTTTCAGACTGCGAATTTAGCAATTAATTGTTAAATTCGCGCCGCGTAAGCATATTCAGGAACTGTATGGCATTCTACGTAAGCGAAAGGAAAACGACGGCGCCGGAGAGGTTCTCCACTCCGCTGCAGGAGAAGGTGTATCAGACTTTGGAGAGGCTCGGCATCCAGTTCGAGCGGGTGGACACGGACCCCGGCATCACTATGGAGGACTGCCGGAACATCAACTCCGGTCTCGGGGGGCGGATCGTCAAGACTCTGTTCCTCTGCAACCGCCAGCAGACCATCTT
>CAVCDF010000045.1:0-2662 GCA_963600795.1 Anaerotignum sp.
AAGCGGCCCCCTCCAGATTCGAAGGGATGGACCCCATCACATAACCATATTCATCAAGAGTGGCATCCACTCCGAGCGCCTGAAGCTCATCCCTCAGCATCCGCAGCAGATTGAGCTGCTTCGCCGTGGAAGGCCGGCTTTCCGAATCCTCGTTCGACTGAGTGTCAATGCTGACGTACCTCAGGAACCTGTCTAAAACTTTCTCCATATTTTATGAATATCTTAAGTCACTTTGTCGCCGCCCCGGCCTCTACTCTCTCGCCCTCATCGAAGCGATTACCGTGTAGGCCACGATTCCGAGGAACGGAACGATGGCTATCGCCTCACCGTACTGCGCGTTCCAGCCGCTCAGGAACCAGTCCACATTGAAGAACTTCAGCAGCGCGCTCACGACACCCATCAGAGCGCCGCCCGCGATGAATCCCGAAGCGATCAGCGTACCCTTGTTCAGACGGGCCTCGTTGACCACCTTGTCCTTCGAGCGGGTGCTGACATACCACGAGATGGCGCCGCCCACAAGCAGCGGAAGGTTCAGGTCGATAGGAATGAACATGCCGAGAGCGAAGGCCAGAGCCGGCACCTTGAGGAAAGTCAGCACGACGGCCAGCACCGCGCCGATGCCGTAGAGCAGCCACGGAGCCCCGCCGCCGTTCATCATAGGCTGGATTACCGCCGCCATAGCGTTGGCCTGAGGAGCCACCAGAGCCTGGTCACCCACGAAACCGTAAGTCTTGTTCAGCACCAGCATCACCCCGCAGACGGTCGCCGCGGCCACTGCCACGCCCACGAACTTCCACGTTTCCTGCTTCTTAGGAGTCGTGCCGATCCAGTAACCGATCTTCAGGTCGGTGATGAACGAACCGGCCACGGAAAGCGCCGTGCAGACCACACCGCCGATCACCAGAGCCGCCGCCATGCCGGCGTTGCCCTTCAGACCCACAGCCACAAGGATCAGAGCGGCGATGATCAGCGTCATAAGTGTCATTCCGCTGACCGGGTTGGTGCCGACGATAGCGATGGCGTTAGCCGCCACGGTGGTGAACAGGAACGAGATCACAGCCACGATCAGCAGACCCACAATAGCCTGCCAGATGTTGTTCACGACCCCTCCGAAAGCGAAGAAAGCGAACACAGCCAGCAGCGTCAGCACGATGCCGAACACGATGTTTTTCATAGGAATATCCTCCTGTGTCCTCTCGCAGCTCTCAACCTTTCCGCCCTTCTTGCCGAACTCGCCGACAGCCAGCCCGACAGCCGACTTGATCACACCGAACGACTTGATGATGCCGATGATGCCCGCCGTCGCGATGCCACCGATGCCGATGTGCCTAGCGTAGTCCTTGAATATCTGGTCGGGGCTCATCTCTCCGATAGTCATCGTCACCCCTGTGTTCATCAGGTCGATGACCTGTCCGCCCCAGATGAGGTTCATTAGCGGGATGATCACCAGCCACACCAGGAAACTTCCGCAGCAGATGATGAACGCATATTTCAGACCCACGATGTAGCCGAGTCCCAGCACGGCCGCCCCGGTGTTGAGCTTCAGCACGACCTTCGCCTTGTCCGCGATCGTCTGGCCCAGACCGATCACCGTTGTGCTTACCGTGTCTGCCCAAGCCCCGAAGGTGCTGACTATGAAGTCATAGAGACCTCCGATGAGGCCGCTGACCAGAAGCGTTCCCGCTCCCTTGCCGCCTTCTCCGCTCACGAGGATCTGCGTTGTCGCCGTCGCCTCCGGGAAAGGATACTTCCCGTGCATCTCCTTGACGAAATATTTCCGGAACGGGATCAGGAAAAGGATTCCCAGCACACCGCCCAGCAGCGAAGAAAGGAACATCTGCATGAAATTCACCTCCACGCCCAGGATGTAGATGGCCGGCAGCGTGAATATGGCGCCTGCCACCACGGCTCCGGAGCAGCCTCCGATGGACTGGATGATCACGTTCTGCCCGAGACCCTCCTTCTTCCCGAGGGCGCTCGTCAGACCCACCGCGATGATGGCGATAGGGATCGCGGCCTCGAACACCTGCCCGACTCGCAGCCCCAGATAGGCCGCCGCCGCCGAAAAGACCACCACCATCAGCAGCCCGACGGCCACTGAATATGGCGTCACCTCCGCCCATTTCCTTTCCGCTCCCATCAGCGGCTTGTACTCCTCGCCCGGCCCCAGCTCCCTGTGAGCGTTCTCCGGCAATGCATTTCTCTTCTCTTCCATTATTTCTGAATATATTGTATTTCTGAATATATTGTGATCTGAAATGTTGTCTCCAGACATATTGTCTCCGGCTGCTCCCTGAACCTCCGTCCCCACCTCAAAAGAGGACTCCTGCCCGCTCCCTTCGCAGCAAGCCGACTAACAAATATAACTATTATAAGGTGAGAATCCCTTCTGCAAAGAAAAAAATCTGAATATTATCCGTAAACGGCTCTCGCAGTTTTCCCCCGCCGGCATCCTCCTCATATTCCCCACTGCACCCCCTGCTGCGCCCCGGTGCACCCCGCTGCTGCGCCCCACTGCACCCCGCTGCACCCTGCTGCGTCACACCTAGTGTCCCTCCCTGGCGACATTTCCGGCCCATATCGTTGCCCGTCACCTCCGCCCGTCCCTCTCCGGCGACATTCTCGGCTTTTACCGTTGCCCATCACCTCCGCCCGTCCCTCT